>NZ_JALFPR010000113.1:0-9549 GCF_022785585.1 Oliverpabstia sp.
GACTATGTTATACTATGTGCATCTTTTTTTGAAAGCGATTTGACGGACAGTTTTGCGGTCTTTTCTCTGTTGACCGTGGCAGACAATATGTTGAAAGAAAGGAAATGTGAGATGAAAGGAACAGGAAAGAGAATTCTCTCCGTATCCCTGTCTGTTATGATGGCATTGGGTATGCCGTCAGGAACATTTGCAGCTACTCCTGATGAAGCTGCAGCAGGACAGGTAAGCGAAGCTGAAGTTCCGGCAGCAGAACCGGAGGTAACACAGGAAGTCAGCCCGCAGGCGACAGAGGAGCCAAAGGCTGAGGAGAATGTTGAGAAAGAAAAAAATGAAGAACAGAAGGTTGATGCAAAAAAGGAGCAGGAAAGTGTGACAGAACCGACTGCGGAACCAGCTGCACAGCCGGAAGAAGTTAAAAATAATGAGAATACAAATGCCGAAACCAAGCCGAAGAAAGCACAGCCGGATGTACAGGTGACAAAGGCAGAACTGGTTGAGAAAAAAGAGAAATGTCTGGTTACAGTTTATACGGACAGCGATGTTTACGATCAGTTATATATCGGAAAGAAAGAAGATGCAAAGAAAACACCGGTGATCGCCGGGGAAAAGGATCGGAACGGAAAGTATAAGTTCCAGTTTGCAGTCAGCGAGGAAAAGCTGGGAAGTAAGCTGCAGATCGTTCCTGGGATAAAAGAATCCGGAGAGTGGTATACAAAACAGGATCTGTTCTGTCAGGTTCCGGAGAGAACACAGAAGGAAGACTCTGCAAAACCTTCAGAAAAACCGGCGCCGTCAGAGGCACCAAGTACAGAACCTTCTGAAAATACACTGGCGGATGGTACTTACACAGTAGAAACAGAAACAAACAATCAAATGTTTAAAGTGATAAGTACAAAATTAACAGTGAAAAATGGAAAGATGGAAGCACTGCTTATGTTAAGCGGTACTGGATATGATTACCTGTATCTGGGTTATGCAAAAGATGTGGAGGCTAATCAGGACCAGTGGATCAAATGGAAAGATGAGATTCCATATACAACTGCTGACGGTCAGGAGAAAACGGGAAGAACGTATGTAATTCCAGTAAGCGCCCTTGATCAGGCAATTCCGGTAACAGTATATTCAAAAACAAAAAAACAGTGGTTTGATCGCACCATCACATTGAAGTCTGAAGGAATGAAAAAAGTAGAAACAGAGGAAGTAAATCCAGAACCATCTGCTGCACCTACAGAAACACCAACTTCACCGACAACACCGGCGCCATCTACTGCACCATCTCAACCAGCACGTCCGGCAGGTGTTCCGGCGGATGGTGTTTATACAACGACTATCTCTACAGGAGCAGAGATGTTCCGTGTAGTGGCAACTATATTAACGGTAAAAAATGGAAAAATGAGTGCAGAAATCACTTTAAGTGGAACCGGATATGATTATCTGTACATGGGAACCGCAGCAGAAGCAGCTGGCAATGAGAGTCAGTGGATTGGATGTAAAGATGAGCAAAAATCCTATATTGAAAACGGCGAAGAAAAAACCGGAAGAAGTTATATCATTCCAATTTCAACACTGGATACTCCACTAGCTATGGCATCCCATTCAGTGAAAAGAGACAGGTGGTACGACAGAAGCATTACAGTAAGCTCGAATAATCTGAAAAAGATATCTTCTGGCGAAGCAGGAAACGGCGAAGGCGGAAGTCTGAATCCAACCCCAACTGTGGTTGAAACCGCAACAAAAGATTCTGTAAAGGACACAACCCCGGCAGTTGAATCCAAGTCAGAGTCCGATACCAGCGGTTCCACCAGTCAGGTAAACAGCAAAACTAAGCTGAAAGACGGTGTTTACACTCCGGACAAATTCACCTGGTCCGGTGGTACAGGAAAGGTAAGTATTACCTGCGATAAAGTAACCATCAAAAATGGCCAGGCTCTGGCAACCATCGCATTCAGCAGCTCCGCATACCAGTATGTAAAAGCAAACGGAAAGAAATATTTCCCGACCCACACCGGCGGAAAGTCCATTTTTGTAATTCCGGTGGAATTGAATAAAAACAATAAGATCATTGGTATGACCACCAAGATGAGCGCAGCTCATGAGATCGAGTACAGCATTATGGTCTACCTGGCAGCGGCTGACGGAGACGGAAGTGGCGCAGCAGCTGGAGACGGCAGCGGCACGAATTTTGGAAGCAAGGACAAGCTGGATGAGAAGGCGCCGGATATCATCGGTCTGAAATACAAATCAGAGACAAAACTGGACTATGCCGACTATTTTAAAATCTATCATTATGACGATGATATAACTCTTCTGGAGATCGATCTGTCCAAGGATACCGATAAGGATCCGGAGAAGCTGGAAAAGGATGCAGAAGCCAAGGATACAGCGGATGCGGATAACAAAAAGGATACCAAGAAAACCGGTAAGAGTGGCAAAAAGAAAGTTGCCAAGATTACCATCAAGAGAAACGATGAGGAAAAGAAGACCACAGACACCCAGAGCGTAGCCTATAACGATGAGGGAGAGGCTGTAGTACAGACCCAGGAAGAGATCACAGCAGATCTGTATAAGGCAAAGGTTGTAAAATATCTTATCGTTCCGGAAGATTCCGACGCAGAACTGCCGGTAGGTATCGAGAAAGAAATGATTGTTGTAAAACTGCCTATCAAGCATGCTTATGTGGATTCTGAAGAGTCTGTCAACACTCTGGAAACTCTGAAACTTCTGAAAAAGGTCAAAGCAGTAGGATTTGACAAGGATGAGACAGATATCGATGCAGTCAATAAAGGACTGGAAGAAGATAAGATGGTATATGCAGGGGCAGCCGATGATCTGAAATTCCGGGAACTGGTAAAGAATAAGATCGATTTTGCAATCGTTTCTTCTGAAGTTCTGCCGGGAAGCAAAACAGCAGAAGATGCCAAAGAAAAGGGCAGCGATACCGACGGCAAGAAAAACAGCAACAGTAAGAATCAGAAGAAAGCAGATGTGAAAGACGCAGACGATAAGAGTACAGATACAGACAGCAAAAAAACAACAGACAGTTCCGATGAAAATGAGGAAGAGGCAGTGCTGGATCAGCTGGCGGATAATTTTGCAACTCTCGGTATCCCTATGCTGATCGACCGATCTGCAGACGAAGAGTCTGATCTTGGCAAAGCTGAGTGGCTGAAGGTATACGGCGCATTCTTTGGATGCAGCGACAAGACAGACAAACTGTATGACAAAGCAGTTAAAGCTGCCAAAAGCAAAAAATAAAGATTGTCGTATTTGTTAACAGATATTGAATAGTTAAAGACAAAAGGACAAACGGGGAAAAAGAATGAAGAAAAATATTTATCAGAAATGCAGCCGGATGACGGCAGTGTTCCTTGCAGCAGCCATGCTGCTTACCGGCTGCGGCGGCAGTGGGGATACCCCATCTGCTTCTGAAAAGGCAGAGAGTACGACCCGGGAAAGCACGGATACAACGAAAGAAACCGATTCTGCAGACGCAAAAAAAGATACAGAAAAGCAGCAGGATGCAGAACAGAAAGGGGTATCCGGCGATACAGCTTCTTATCTGACAGATGCATCCGATGCGCCTGAGGTGGCAGGACTTACCTGCCAGGGGAAGCTGAAACTGGAGTATGCAGACTGCTTTGATGTGTATTATTATGAAGATGATTATCAGCTGATCGATGTACATGACAATGCTCAGTATCTTCTGGTGCCTGAGGGAGCGGAGGCTCCCGAAGGTCTGGACGACAGTATCATCGTGCTGCAGAAACCATTGGATAAGATTTATCTGGCAGCCAGCTCCACTATGGCGCTTTTCCGTGCACTGGATTCCCTGGATAACATCAAGATGAGTGGAATCGACGCTTCCGGCTGGTATATTGAAGAGGCAAAACAGGCCATGGAAGACGGTAAGATCCAGTTTGCAGGAAAATACAGCGAGCCGGATTATGAGATGCTGGTAGATCAGGATTGCGATGTGGCTATTGAATCCACTATGATTCTCCACACACCGAAAGTACAGGAGATGATCGAAGACCTGGATATTCCGGTATTTATCGACCGCTCCAGCTACGAGACCCATCCTCTGGCAAGAACAGAATGGATCAAGTTGTATGGTGCTATGTTAGATAAGGAAGAAGAGGCATATAGCTTCTTTGATGAACAGGCCAAGGTAATCGGCGACCTGAAAGACTTTAAAAATACGGAAAAGACGGTGGCATTTTTCTTTGTAAGTACGGACGGTTCTATTGTAGTGAGAAGAACCCAGGATTATATTCCAAGCATGATCGAGCTGGCAGGCGGAAGATACGTATTCCAGGATCTGGACAGTGTGGAGACAACCAGTGCTTCCGTATCCATGAGCATGGAGGAATTCTATGCAGCTGCAGCAGATGCAGATTATCTGGTATACAATGCCACTATTGACAATCCCATCCAGTCCGTAGACGAACTGGTTGCAAAGAACGAATTGTTTGAGGACTTCAAAGCTGTTCAGGAAGGCAATGTATGGTGTGTAGGAAAATATATGTATCAGGCAACGGATATCGTTGGTCAGCTGATCACAGATTTTCATCTGATGTTAACCGACGGAGATGAGAAAGACATGACATTCCTTACTAAAGTAAGTGATAAGTAACAGGAGAAATCATGAAAAAACGAAAAGAAGCCCTTCAGGGGGCAACCGATTTTCATTATGAAAATTTTCTGCGCAGAAGCCGGTATACATCGGTATTTCTCGTACTGCTGGCGGCATTTTGCGTGATCACTGTTTTGAATATCAATACCGGAAATGTGGATATCTCTATCCCAAAGATTTTAAAGATTATTTTTCTTCGGGAAGGAAATAAGATGGAATATAACATTATCTGGAAGATCCGTCTGCCAAGAATTCTGATGGCGGCCATCCTTGGGGGAGCACTTTCTCTTTCCGGATTTTTATTACAGACCTTCTTTGAAAATCCTATTGCAGGTCCCTTTGTGCTCGGTATTTCCTCCGGAGCCAAAATGGTGGTAGCTCTGGCGATGATTTATTTTCTGGGACGGTTTCAGGTGGTATCTTCTTATACGCTGATCATAGCAGCCTTTATCGGTTCCCTGATCGCCACAGGTTTTATCCTTCTGGTCTCCAGACGGATCAATCATATGGCAACACTTTTAGTAGCAGGTATCATGATCGGTTATATCTGTTCAGCGGTCACGGATTTTGTGGTGACTTTTGCAGAGGACTCAGACATTGTCAACCTGCACGGATGGAGCCAGGGAAGCTTTTCAGGTATGAACTGGAGCAATGTGAAGGTGGCGGCAGTTGTCATCGGAGTGACGATCCTTATTACATTTTTCATGTCCAAGCCGATCGGAGCTTACCAGCTGGGAGAAGCCTATGCCCAGAGTATGGGTGTGAATATTCGCTTTTTCAGGATTATGTTGATACTGACTTCCAGTGTACTTTCTGCATGTGTGACTGCATTTGCCGGACCTATTTCTTTCGTGGGAATCGCTGTTCCCTATCTGGTAAAGAGAAGTCTTGGAACTTCCCGGCCACTGATCGTCATTCCTGCCACATTTTTGGGTGGCGGTGTCTTCTGTATGATGTGTGATCTGATCGCGCGTATGGCATTTGCACCGCTGGAACTGAATATCAGTACCGTGACTTCGATATTTGGTGCGCCGGTGGTTATTTTCATGATGTTGCACCGGAAGAAAGGAAACTGACATGGGAGAATATTATTTTCATCTGGATCAGCTGACGGTGGGATACAACGGAAAGCCTCTGATTGATCAGATTCAGGTAGGTATCCATAAAGGAGAGATTGTCACACTGATCGGACCGAACGGATCCGGAAAATCAACAATTTTAAAGAGTATTACCAGACAGCTGAAGATACTTGGCGGTAAGGTTCTGTATGAGGAGAATGATCTGCACAAGCTTTCTTACAAGGAACTTTCCACCAGAATGGCAGTAGTTCTGACAGAGCGCATGCGGCCGGAACTGATGACCTGTCATGATATTGTGGCAACCGGTCGCTATCCTTATACAGGTCGCCTGGGTATCTTAAGCCGGGAAGACGAGGATAAAGTGGATGAGGCCATGCGGATCGTCCATGCAGAAGAACTGGGAAGCCGGGATTTTAATGCCATCAGTGACGGGCAGCGTCAGAGAGTCCTTCTGGCAAGAGCTATCTGCCAGGAACCGGAGATCATCGTGCTGGATGAGCCTACCTCTTTTCTGGATATCCGTCATAAGCTGGAACTGTTATCCATTCTCCGCTCTATGGCAAAAGAAAAGGGCATAACCGTGATCATGTCTCTTCATGAGATCGATCTGGCCCAGAAGATTGCAGATCAGATCCTTTGTGTAAAAGGAGATCATGTCTGCTATTACGGAACTCCGGAACAGATCTTTGAAGAACAGACCATCCGGGAATTATATGGAATCGAAAACGGATTCTATGATCCCAGATTTGGCAGTATTGAGCTTCCAAAGGTTGATGGAGAGCCGGAGGTCTTCGTGATCGCCGGATGCGGAAGGGGAATACCCATCTATAGAAAATTACAAAAGGATAATATCCCCTTTGCAACAGGCATCCTGTACACCAACGATGTGGATTATCAGTTAGCCCGCCTGCTAGCCGCCAGGGTGATCACAGAGGAACCTTTTTGCCAGATTACTCAGGAGCATCTCCGGGAAGCAATAAAGGTCATGGAAAACTGTAAAAAGGTGATCTGCGCCGATGTTCCCATCGGAGAATGCAACAAAGGGCTGGAGGAACTGATCCGGGCCGCAAAAAAGAGAATGTAAGAGAAGAAAACAAAGAAAGATCCTGATGAAATCTATTTTCACCGGGATCTTTTTGTTGCATTGTATATCAATAATTGGTCCGGTGGACCAATTTTGATTGCTGTTCGCGGGTGTCTGTTATGACTTGAGATATAGAGAGAAGATACGGTATAATGTATATACTTAAAGTAACTGTGTGACGTAGAGCAGTTACCATGCAGTCATTAAGCAAGGGCAAAAGTCCTTAGCATTATCAGGAGAGGAATTCTACAAATCAGATGAATGAAAAAACAGAAAAAATCAAAAAAATCAGGAATCTGCTCCTTGCCG
Organism: Oliverpabstia sp.; assembly: GCF_022785585.1. Classification (NCBI taxonomy): domain Bacteria; kingdom Bacillati; phylum Bacillota; class Clostridia; order Lachnospirales; family Lachnospiraceae; genus Oliverpabstia; species Oliverpabstia sp. The sequence continues at coordinate 7,106 of NZ_JALFPR010000113.1, forward strand.
GTGGTTGTATAATCACTGCCATAATATGCCGTCATCTTCCAGCCAACAGAGAATCGGGCTGGTTGGCCTTTTTTCAGCTGACGAGGGCATACCTGTATATCACCTTATATTGTGTCTGGGGAATTTCCCTTCAGCGAAGGATCGTCAACAGGACAGCACGAAGATGCCTGTGTGGGATCGCGTCCCTTATGATTTTCTGGTTTGTTATTCGTACACTGAAATATGATGTGTTTTATGAACCGGTATTACGACGTTACAGCTGGTATTGCTATTATATCCCGCTGTTGTCTATTCCCTCCCTTAGTGTGATCGCGGCATTGAAGATGAGAGAAAGTGAAAATCAAAAGAGAAGACAATGGACCGGTATTTTCCTGGTGATCACAGTGGGCGTGATCCTGCTTGTTATGACCAACGATCTTCATCAGCTGGTATTCCGCTTTCCGGCAGAAAAACCATGGACAGATGATGAGTATCTTTATGGTCCGGGATTTGTGTTTTGTGTGGCATGGATCGCTATCGGTTTTCTTACTATGCTGGGTATATTAATCGCAAAATGCAGGAACCCCGGGAAAAAGAAAATGTGGCTTCCCTTTGTGCCATTAGGACTGTTTTTTATCTGGGGTATTGCCAATATATTCCGTGTCCCGTATCTGAAAATCATAGCGGGAGATATGGCGGCGGCCTGCTGTCTTTTGATCGCCGCTCTTTTTGAAAGCTGTATCCAGTGTGGGCTGATTCTGGTAAATAACCGATACGGAGAATTGTTTCAGGCTTCCAGAGGAATCAATGCACAGATCAGTGACCGGAATCTGAACATCCGTTATACAACCGGTGACGGAATCGAGCTGGATAAAGAAGAGATGAAAGAAGCACTGGAGAATCCGGGATATGAAAAAGAAGGAATCCGTCTGAACAGTATCCCCATCAATGGAGGGTATGCTTTCTGGATCGAAGATATCCGTCAGCATCGAGCTGCTTATGAAAGTTTCTATGAGCTTCGCGAAGAACTGAGGGATCGAAACCAGCTTTTGAAACTGGAATATCAAAAAGAAAAAGAAAGAAAACAGGCGGAAGAAAAGAACCGGCTTTACGATCTGATGCAAAAGCAGACGGCAGAACAATTTCAGCAGATCGCCGGATATGTGGATCAGCTGGAACAGTGTACGGATCACAGGGAATATCACAGACTTCTGGGGAAAATCCTGATCGTAGGGTCTTATCTGAAAAGAAGGAAGAATCTGACACTTTCCGCACTGGAAGGTAAGGAATTAAAGGAAGAAGAACTGATCCAGAGCCTGAGGGAATCCTGCAGTAATCTGATCTTTTGTGAGATTCAAGGACAGTATTATATAGAAACCGGCAAAGAAACATTACCGGCAGAACTTGTCCTGAAGGCTTATGATTTCTTCGAGCAGACCGTAGAACTGCTCCTGGAACAGGGAGGTTCCCTTTTCTATCGTCTGACAGATATGGATGGTGTCCTTCGAATCTCAGTGAATCTTGAGGGTGTTTGCCGGACGGAGAGTCTGCAAGAAAAATATCCTTTGTTACATATGGAGCAGGAAGAAGAAAAAGAATGGTTTCTGGCTTTGCAACTGTCAGAGAAAGGAGGCAGGGATGAAATCCTTTGAAACATCCGGTATATTTGTCCAGGAAATGATTCTGGTTGCTCTTTTTTTCTTGATTCTGGTGGAAATCCGGCTGTTGTGTATCCAGCATTCCAGAAAGCGGAAGGCAGAGGTAATGGCTGTCAATTTTCTTTTACTGATTGCCAGCTACGGAATCCTGACCGATCTGCTGAGCGATTATCTGGCCATATGGGAAGGGAAAAACAGACTTCTTCATATTGCGGCCCGTTGGCCTGTAGGATTCCTTTTTTTCCTTATTCTTGCAGATAACGGTTATCTGATACGTCGCATCCGGAACGAGGATGAAAAATATAAAAAAGACTTGTCCGTATACTCCATCAAACAGACGCTGGATCACCTGAAATGCGGAATCTGCTTTTGCGATGATATCGGACAGATCGTATTATGCAATGAAAAAATGTATCAGTTAGGCTATATGCTTACCGGGGAGAATCTGCAAAGTTATCTGCTTTTAAAAGAAGCACTGGAGGCAAAACAATATTCCAACGGAATCTCAAAAGTAGGGAAAAAGAAAAATCTGTATTATTTTCCGAATGGTACCGTATGGGATTTTCGCCAGGAAAAACTGGAGGATCCCAGTCTGCAGGGTTATATACAGGTGCTGGCATTGGATGTGACCAATCTTTATTTTAACAGTGAGAAGATCCAGAAAAGCAATGAGGAACTTATCCGGCTGAATAAAGAAATAAGAAAAATGTATGAATGCATCGATGATCAGATCAGGGAAGAAGAAACTCTGGCTATGAAGATCCGTATCCATGACAGCTTCGGGCGCAGTCTCCTGGCAGTCCGACA
>NZ_JALFPR010000114.1:0-2840 GCF_022785585.1 Oliverpabstia sp.
CTGGTGTGCATCGTAACGATGCCACTGATGGTGATGCTATATATGATATAATGAGTGTTAGCGAGCGGGAACAAACGAAGTTTGTTCATCGGGAGCGGCGAATGTGGATCATGATAGCTGCGAAAGCAGCGTCAAGCACCGCAGGTGCGAATCATGATATAATGAGTGTTAGCGAGTGGGAGTTATATACGGAGGAAACTGGATATGATGAGAAATAAAGAAGTACTGAATGAAATAAGAAAGCAGAGCCGGACTCTGATCGAAGAAAAAAGTGATAAATTTGTCAAGCAGAGCCTGCTTTCAGATGAATTCATCGATATGATGCAGAGAAACCGGAAACCGTTTGATCTTTTGATGTCCTATTATCAGTGTGCGATTATGGAGATCGAGACAAAATTTAAGGTGTTAAACGAAGAGTATTCTCTGGAATACGATAAAAATCCGATCGAAGGGATTAAAAGCAGAATCAAATCCTACGACAGTCTGTTAAAGAAGATCCGTAGAAAAGATATTCCGATGACACTGGAATCCATTGAGAAAAATATCACAGATATCGCCGGTGTGCGGGTCATCTGTTCCTTCCCGGCCGATATTTATGAAGTGGCAGACAGCTTTTTGCGACAGGATGATATTACGCTATTAGAGCGCAAAGACTATATCCAGAATCCGAAACCAAGCGGCTACCGAAGTCTCCATCTGATTGTACAGGTTCCCATTTTCCTGCAGGATGAGAAAAAACCGGTGACGGTGGAAGTGCAGTTCCGTACGATCGCGATGGACTTCTGGGCTAGTCTGGAACATAAGATGCGTTATAAAAAGAACATTCCAGCTGAGCAGATGAAGTACTTACAGGACGAACTGTACGACTGTGCCGAACAGAGTGCGGCACTGGATAAACGAATGCAGAGTATCCGTAATCTGATCGCGGAGAACAAAGAAGAAGAGGAAGAAACGAAGGGATTTTTCCTTCCACTCTTTTAAATTTCCTGCAGCAGACCGGTGAAAAATCTGAAAAAAACGTGAACTTTATGAAAAGCGTGTGAAATTGCTGTCAGCCGGGAAAAATTATGGTAGAATAAGTGTCAGTGAGTGAAAAGAAAGAGGGAATACTATGCCATATTATTTTTATGATGCAACTTATATACTGGTACTGATCGGTGCGCTAATCAGTATGTTTGCTTCCTGGAATGTGCAGAACACGTTTCGGGCATACAGCAGAGTCTGGAACAGCAGAAACATCCTATCGCAGGATATTGCACAGATGATCCTTCACGATGCCGGAATCTATGATGTGCGGATCGAGCGGATCCGCGGTGATCTGACCGATCATTATTCGCCGAATGAAAAGGTTCTTCGTCTGTCGGATTCGGTATACGGATCAACCTCTGTAGCGGCGATCGGTGTGGCCGCCCATGAGTGTGGGCATGCGATCCAGCACCAGGAAGGATACGCACCGTTAAAGCTGCGTTCTTTTTCTGTACCGTTGGCCAATATCGGCTCCCGGCTTTCTTGGCCCATCATCGTACTGGGACTGATCCTGGGATGGTCCGGGTTACTGGAGATCGGTATTCTGTTATTTGTATTTGTGGTAGCTTTTCAGCTGATCACACTTCCGGTGGAATTCGATGCCTCTCACCGGGCAATCCGGATTCTTGAAGGAAAACATCTTTTGGGCGATCAGGAATTACAGGGTGCGAAGAAAGTTCTGACAGCGGCAGCACTTACATATGTGGCAGCACTGGCATCGGCGATTTTGCAGCTGATTCGATTGATCCTGATTTCCAGACGGAATGATGACTGAGAAAAAATGAAAAAAACAGGAAAAGAATAAAACGGAAATATGAAAACAGATACGCCCGTTCAGACAGGCAGGTAACAATGGAAACCTGGAATGTCTGAGCGGGCGTATTTGTTGTTCGTCGAAGTCTGTGAATGTAGAAAATAGCGAAGAGAATTTAAAAGAATATATGTAACTATTCAGTAGCCACTGTCCCGCGAGGTGTTTTGACATGAATATGTCAAAATCCCGAGACATACAAGCCAAAATGCATAAAAAATATATCTTAAATTTCGAAAAAATATATGCATAATAATCAATAAATGGTAATCAAACAATTGACAAAAGAGACAGGTACAGGAGGTAAAATTCGAATGACGACGGAAGAGCTTGTAAAACAGATCTGCAAAGAGCAGGGGATAAGTGTGGCAAAGCTGGCGGCTGCATTGGGGCAGTCACGACAGAATTTTTATAAATAGTTACAACGGGATACGCTGACCGCGTAGGAATGGCAGGAAGCAGCGAAGGTACTGGGAGTGGAATTTGACCAGGGCTTCGTACTTCCGGATGGAACCAGGATGGGAGTTTCCGGAAAAAGTGAGAAACGCACGGTACTGCCACTGATGGGAAGCACATTTTTGCCGGGAAAAGCAGAAGAGACGGTGAAACACTTTGAAGATCCTAAACTTCAGGAAATTGCACGGGGAGAACTGTATTTTTTCAGGGCACAGGCAGAATCCTGCATTCAGAGTGTGGAAAAATACCAGACCAGTGAAGATCCCATACTGCGTCTCTCCGCAGATATGCTTTCTACTTTTGCGAACTTTACCCTCGGGAATGGGAGGGAAGCGCAGATGGCAAGGAAAGATGTGGCACAGATTCTCAGAAAATATCTGGAAAAAGAAGAAGATCCGGAAACCATCGCCTCCTGTCTGTTCGCATATTACGTGACCAGTGTTCTGATCCATATCCTGCCGGAAGAGGGAACACCACCGCTGGATCGTTATCTTTCGTATCTCCGGTCGGGCAGCGGTTGTTCGCGATCAGTATGCTTGGGCATGTC
>NZ_JALFPR010000116.1:0-3211 GCF_022785585.1 Oliverpabstia sp.
CTACGCAGTCACAGTTTGCGGCTGTGTATTCGTTGTCACGGTATGCAGCCAGCATCCAGGAACCCTGTGTGATCATGGCAACTTTACCGGATTCGAACAGAACGTCGTTACCGTTCTCAGACATGGTTTCCAGAGAAGGCATTACACCGTCATTGATCCATCCTTCCATGGTCTGCATTGCTTCAATGGTTTTCGGATCGTCCCATCCGGACTGTGTCTTGTCATCATTGATGATGTATCCGCCGTTATCGTAAACCATGTTATAATAACCATCCTGGTTGCTTCCATTTCCCATCGCAAGACCATACTGACTTCCGTCATCTTTTGTCAGTTTCTTTGCTGCTTCTGTTACATCATCCCAGGTCCAGTCTGCGGTAGGATACTCCAGTCCGGCTTCATCAAACAGTGTTTTGTTGTACCACAGTGCGATGGTATCTACATCTTTCGGCACTGCATAGTATTTATCATCGTATGTATACAGTCCCCAGATATCTTCCGGATAATTTGCCGGATCGATCTCACTGCTGTCTGCGATTTTATCTGTCAGATCCAACAGCATATCATTGGACATGTATCTTTCACTTTCATTGGAATGCATCCAGAATACATCCGGTAAAGATCCACCCTGTGCGCCGGATTCCAGCAGTGTCCAGTACTCGTCCCATTTAACAACGGAAACTTTTGTTTTGATGCCGGTCTTCTCTGTGAAATCGTTCATGATCTGTGTAAGTCCAGGTTCCTGGTTGGAATCCCAGATGGTTACGGACAGTGTAACATCTGAACTGTCAGAGCTGTCTGTGGATTCTGCATCGGATGATGAACTGTCGGATGAGCTGCTTGAGCTTCCGCCACCGCATGCTGCCATAGACAGCACCATTGTACTTGCCAGTAAGAGTGCCATTGCTTTTTTAAATTTCATATGTTTTTCCTCCTTATGATGAGATCTTATCAGGAATCTGTTCCTTCGTTTCATTTCCCTGATCGTTGAGGTTATTATACGCAAATATGTCAAAATGATAAATGGGTATATGTTTTAAAAATATGGCTAAATGTTATGTTTTTGTGTATTCTCTATATTTTTTATTGTTATTTTATCTATTTCGTATATATTTTTTATACATCCGCAACATTTTCCCACTGTTTTTCCGTTCTTTTATCTATGTCTTTCCGATTTCTTATGATGTAATGCATTGAATTTTTGCAGAAACACATGGTATTTTTCCATATTTCCCGAATGTTTTCTCTTTTTTCACCAATTTTCCACTTGCTCATATGTATACATTGAACAATATAGATTTTTGTATTCCAGAAATGTTTTGCATTTTGCCATCTCCGGTGCTAGAATGAGTTATCGTGCAGTTTTTCCTGCACTCGCATTTTTATCAAAGGAGGCATTTTGATATGAATTTTTTTAATGAAAACAACATTATCTTTGTAGCACTGAATAAAATCGGCGACATCATTCTCGCTAATCTTCTGTTTATCCTCTGCAGCATCCCGTTAGTTACCATCGGTCCTTCACTGACAGCACTCTACCATTGTACGCTGCGCACGGTTAAGGGGAACAACAACGGAACCGTCAAGACATTTTTCCGGGCATTTCGGCAGTCATTCCGGCAGTCTCTGATCGTCTGGCTGGGTCTGGTAGTGGTCGGACTGCTGCTGTTTCTCGACACCCGTTTTCTTTTACAGACAGGTTCTGATACAGGTAAGATTTTTTATTATCTCTCCGGGATCGTACTGGCACTTGTCGTAATCCTGGCGCTCTACATCTTTCCTGTGATCGCAGCTTTTGCAAATACACTGAGAAATCTTTTAAAGAATGCTTTCTTATTTGCCTTCATGCATTTTCCTTCCACACTTACCATCGCTGTGATCTCCATTCTGCCGATGTATATGACCTATCGTGATCTGAAACTGCTGCCTCTGTATGCATGCTGCTGGTTTTTCTTTGGTTTTGGACTGACCGCTTATATCAATTCATTTTTCTTCTATCGGATGTTCAGACCTTATCTTGAGACGTCGGAAAATGAAGAAGCAATTTCTGTAATCGATGATGAACATCCTCAATAATCAAATATAATCCCTTTGAAACGCAGAAACGTTTCCCTGAATCGGCGATTACTATATACTGCAACGAAAAAGGCGGCGCAGAGATGTCTTCCCATACTCTGTGCCACCTTTTTTCATTTTCTCCAAATATCTCCCCGTTCTTTCACACTCCAAGAATCTTCCTCAACTCATTGTGCGGACGTTCCGGATTCTTCTGATAAATATCCACATAATTCCAGTCGCCGCTTCTGTCACAAAACGCCGGGTAAATAAACCCGCACTCCGGCTGTCCCGGTTCATAGTCGCCGCTGACCGGGGCGAAGATGCAGATCAGATATTCGTAGACTTCTTCTGACTCTCCCACCCGCTCATGATCTGCCGCTTTCACCGGGATATCGTAGCGGTCATGGAACATATACACGGCATAATCTCCGCAGGAACGATACTCTTCCCCTGCAATCTCATAAAAGGTATCCATCAGTGCATCATTTTTCAGTCCGCTGTTTCTGATCCCGTTTAACAGCTGCCATATCGTTCCGGCTGTCATCTGTTCTTTCGGAAACCGGTACCGTTTCAGGTTGACATTGGTTTCCGAAAACGGAACTGTTTTTGCCAGTGCCAGATTTTTCTCCTTATCTGCCGGAGACAATTTCAGAAAATTAGTATTAAAGGTTCCGTCCACATACCCTTCCCGATCCATGTAAGCTCCCGCGATCCGTGTCATCGAGGATCGTTTTACTGTCATCCGCCGGGTCAGTTCCAGCATATCTTCTCTGTTAATCCGCATAATTTTCTCTCCGTCTGCTTCCTATTTCGTGATTTCATCACTCCATAATTTCGCCGTTCGTCAAGAGTGAGCAAGCTCCCTCTGACTCTCTTGCACTCATTATATCATGATTCGCACCTTCGGTGCTTGACGCTGCTTTCGCAGCTATCATGATCCACATTCGCCGCTCCCGATGAACAAACTTTGTTTGTTCCCGCTCGCTAACACTCATTATATCATGATTCGCACCTTCGGTGCTTGACGCTGCTTTCGCAGCTATCATGATCCACATTCGCCGCTCCCGATGAACAAACTTCGTTTGTTCCCGCTCGCTAACACTCATTATATCATATATAGCATCACCATCAGTGGCATCGTTACGATGCACACCAG
>NZ_JALFPR010000006.1:0-17199 GCF_022785585.1 Oliverpabstia sp.
TTTAAATGCATTTTTGCTCGTAACTGTGAAGGTACTGAATAGTTACGAAACGAATATAAAAAAGGAGCAGAAAACATGTTTGAAGAAATGACAGAACAGCAGGCGAGAGAACAGATTCTGGAGATGACAAAGGAATACTGCGAAAAATATCACAATCAGAAAAAACCGTATGAAAAAGGAGACCGGATCCCGTATGCATCTCGTGTGTACGATGCGGATGAGATGGTAAATCTGGTAGATAGTTCTCTGGAATTCTGGCTGACTTCCGGCCGGTTTACAAAAGAATTCGAATCGGAATTCGCAAAATATCTGGGGGTAAAATACTGTTCGCTGGTTAATTCCGGATCTTCTGCAAATCTGCTGGCATTTATGGCACTGACTTCTCCACTGTTAAAGGAGAGACAGATTCTTCCGGGAGATGAAGTGATCACGGTGGCAGCAGGATTTCCTACAACCGTAGCTCCGGTGATCCAGTATGGAGCAGTACCGGTGTTTGTGGATGTGGCAATCCCGCAGTATAATATTGATCCCAATCTTCTGGAACAGGCAGTTTCAGAAAAAACAAAAGCAGTGATGCTTGCACATACCCTGGGCAACCCTTTTGATCTGAAAGCGGTAAAAGATTTCTGTGACCGTCACAATCTGTGGCTGATCGAGGATAACTGCGATGCGCTGGGTTCCCGTTATACGATCGACGGAGAGAGCAGACTGACCGGAACCATCGGAGATATCGGAACCTCCAGTTTTTATCCGCCACATCATATGACAATGGGAGAGGGCGGAGCCGTCTATACAAAGAATCCGCTGCTTCATAAGATCGTGCGTTCTTTCCGTGACTGGGGAAGAGACTGCGTGTGCGCACCCGGACAGGATAATCTGTGTGGCCATCGTTTTGACCGCCAGTACGGGGAACTGCCGTTGGGATATGATCATAAATATGTATATTCGCATTTCGGATATAACCTGAAAGCAACGGATATGCAGGCGGCTGTGGGATGTGCCCAACTGCGCAAGTTCCCGTCCTTTGTAGAACGCAGAATTCATAATTTCAATTATCTGAAAGAAGCATTGAAAGGAACTGAAGACAAACTGATCCTTCCGGAAGCATGTGAGAATTCCGAGCCGAGCTGGTTTGGATTCCTGATCACCTGCAGGGAAGGCGTGGACAGAAATCAACTGGTACAAAAGATCGAAGAAAAAGGTGTACAGACCCGTATGCTTTTTGCGGGAAATCTGATCAAGCATCCCTGCTTTGACCAGATGCGTGCGACAGGAAAAGGCTATCGTGTAGCAGGAAGTCTGGAAAATACAGACCGGATCATGACGGATACGTTCTGGATCGGTGTCTATCCGGGGATGACGGATGCGATGCTGGATGCAATGGCAGATGCGATCAAGGAAGCACTGGAATAATATTTGAAAACGCGTAGCTAAAGGCACAGGAATGAGCTCTGGAACAGGGGATAACCGCGAGTTGACATAATATGAAAAACTGGAAAGCTGCGGCGGATTACAGGAAGGAAGAAGTATGATACTGGACGAAAAACTGAGATGGTTTGGTTTCTGGCTGCTGGACAGTCTGAAAGGAAAACAGATAAGAACATATTATGATCAGATTCAGCGGGCGTGGAAAGAGGGAACATCGATTCGGGAGACCGAAGAGCGGATTCGGGCACTGATCGCCCATGCGGTGAAGACAACAGAATTCTATAAGGATTACCCGGAAGATATTGAACTGACAGATCTTCCGGTAGTCAACAAAGATACGTTTCGACAGAATTATGAGAAGTTCCTTTCGACAACCTATAAAGATGCACCGGATAACAGGGTGATGTGTACGAGTGGTTCTACCGGAACTCCCCTTCGCATGATCCAGAACCGGGACAAAATCCGTCACAACACGGCGGGTGGTATATTCCTGGGAGCAGCAGCCGGATATTATATCGGTATGAAAGAGGCTTTTATCCGTGTGTGGGTCAATAATGTAAAGAAAAGTAAGTTTCAGCTTTTTCAGGAAAATCTGATCATGATGGACAGTTCCCGGATGGATGAGCAGGCACTGGAAAGGATGTTCCGGGTGATCGAGAAGAAAAAAGTAAAATGTCTCGTCGGCTATTCGTCAGCACTTGGGGAACTGAGCAATTATATTCAGAAAACAGGAAAAGATTGTAGCCGCTGCAAGGTGAAAGCGATTATTCCGATTTCTGAGACGATGCCGGAACCGGTGCGCCGGACACTGGAAAAACAGTTTGACTGCCCGGTACGTGCCTGGTATTCCAATGAAGAAAACGGAATTATGGGATTGCAGAATGAAGATAATGAGGGGTACCGGATCGACACCGAAACGTATTATTATGAAATCCTGAAGATGGATTCCGATGAACCGGCAGAGCCGGGAGAACTTGGAAGAATCGTGATCACGGATCTGTTTAATTATGCGTTTCCGATTCTCCGCTACGATAACGGGGATACGGCGGTGGCAACCAGAAAAGAGAAAAACGGCAGATACAGGCTGTATCTGGATGAACTTTACGGACGTCGAAGCGATCTGATCTACGACTGTGAAGGAAAGGCGGTAACACCGTATATTATTACCAATAATCTGTGGGATATCGAAGGGGTAAAACAGTATCGTTTTATCCAGGAAGATGTGAAAGACTATACCATCTGGTTAAACGGAGATCCGCAGAAGATGAATCAGGAAGAAATTCTCGGACGGATCCGCCCGTATCTGGGTGAAGAAGCCAGAATCAGGGTGGAACTGGTGGATGAGATCCCGGTGCTTGCTTCCGGAAAGCGCAAATACATAGAAAACCGGTGCGAAAAGTATAAGAATCAGACCGGTTTCTGCGGATAATAGGGAGAAACAGGTGGAAAAGAAAGAACAGAAAAAACGGATCGCTGCAAACACCCTGTATACCATGGGCGGGCTGATCTTTATGAACGGCGTTTTGCAGCTGATCATTACGCCGTTGCTCAACCGATATATGGGAGCAAAGCAGCTGGGAGAACTTTTGTATATTACAGGGTTGGTTGCGATTATCTGTCCGTCCGTCGGACAGGCGTTAAATACCAGCCGTTTGGTGGTGCGAAGATCACATGAGGTAACCAATGGAGATTACGACTGGATCCTGTTGCTGTTTGGCATACTGGGAAGCGGTGTGGCACTTTTTATGTCAAGAGACAGTATCAGCGGAATCCCTGTGGGGATCGGGGTGTTTGCCCTGTTTCTGCTGACGGTTTTCCGGTACTACGGGGATGTGGAATATCGACTGAATCTGAATTATCAGAGGTATTTTATTTATTATCTGCTGATCGGTATCGGATATCTTGCGGGATTTGTGATTTACCGTATCACAGATCGGTGGTTGTGGATCTATCTGGTCGGTGAGGTGGCTGCTCTTTGTTATGTGGCAGTTACAGGATCTGTATTTCATAAGTTTTTTCAGCGGAGCGGACATTTTTTTGTGGCGCTGGAGAGGGGATTTTTCCTGACATTGTCGTACCTGATCACAAACACCACAATGAATATGGATCGTCTGGTGATAAAGCAGATTCTTGGCAACGAACAGGTAACGATCTACTATGTGATTTCCCTGATCGGAAAGACCCTGGTGCTTCTGATCGCACCGATCAATACGATCGTGATTTCTTATCTGACAAAACGCAGAGAACTGTTAAACAGAAGTCAGTTTGGAAAGGCAGTGCTTGCGGGAGGCGGTGTGGCAGGTGTCTTTTTCCTTGGCTGCCAGGTGGGAACACCGCTCTTTGTCTGGCTGTTTTACCATGACCTGTTTCCGTCCATCAAAGGACTGGTCACGGTGGTCAATCTGGCACAGGTGCTGGGATTGTTTTCCGCATTTTTATTTATACTTGTTTTAACATTTACGGATGAAAAATGGCAGCTGTGGATACAGCTTGCACACTTCGTGATTCTGCTGACCGCATCGGTGCTGGCAGCAAAAAATTATGGGATGATCGGATTTGCCTGGGCATGCCTGGGAGCAAATACGCTTCGGGTTGTGGCAGTGATCGCACTGGGGATCTGGAAGGCAAAACCGGCGAAGAAAGAAGGGGAATGAAAAGATGCAGACAGGTGAAGTTCTTAGAAGAGTGGTGTTCAATCTTCTGGATGCTGCAAAAGGCGGTAGGCTGAAAAAATTAAAAGAAGTCAATAAAAGAGAGATCGTGGAAGGTGTGACGCCGGAATATATGGAGCGGAGGATCGATCTGCTTCTGGACTATGTAAAAAAACATTCTCCGTATTATAAAAAACATCCGGAATGGACAAAACTGGAAGATTTCCCGGTGATGACCAAGGGAGATTTTCTTGAGCATTATGAGGAAGTGCTGGTGGAGAACAGCAAAGAACAGGGTAATCTGTACCGGCTGAGTACCAGTGGTTCTACCGGAACGCCATTTACCGTTCTGTGTGACGGTGACAAGATGAACCGGGTCAATATGAACTTTATTTCCTGTATGGAACTGAACGGTTTCCGTCTGGGAATGAAGCGTGGGGAATTCCGTGCGTGGATAAAGGGGAAAAATACCATAAGTATGTGGAAATCTTTCAAAAATAATCTGGTCATGGTGGATATCTCCAACATGGGAGATGATTCTCTGGAAAAGATCTGTAAAGATATCGAGAAAAAGAAGATCCAGGTACTGGTGACCTATTCGAGTGCACTGACTGCATTGACCGGTTATATCCGACGGACGGGAAGAGATATCAGTAAGTGGAAGGTAGAGATGGTATTTTCCATGGGTGAGGCACTGCCGGATGCAACCTATGAACTGACAAAAGAAATATTCGGATATTCTCCGGTGCGTTCTTATGGAAATAATGAAAACGGTTTTATCGCAATTCAGCTGGGCGAGGATAGGGAATATACGATCGACCTGTATAACTTCTACCCGGAAGTGCTGAAGATGAACAGCGATGAGCCGGCAGAACCGGGAGAACTGGGACGGCTGGTAGTTACAGATTATTATAACAAAACCTTCCCGATGGTGCGTTACGACACCGGAGATACGGGAATTATGCGGATGTATCAGGATGAAAAAGGGCGGATGCATGGAAAATATGTGGAAATCTACGGCCGCCGCGGTTCTCTGATGTATAATTGTATGGGCGAGCCGCTGTCGATCCATGTATTTATGAACACGCTGTTAAAGTTTGAGGGTGTGGTCTATCAGGCAAAATGCATCCAGTGGGGACAGAAAGAGTATGAACTGCTGGTCAACGCAGACCGGAAAAAACTGGTGGAAGAGGATCTGATTGCCGCTTACCGGCATTATCTTGGAGAGGAAGCGGAGATCCGGATCACTTATGTGGACGAGATCCCGATTCAGGCTTCCGGAAAATTCATGGTCTGCGAGAATAAATGGGATGGAAGGAAGTAGAGGATATGAAGCAGAAAGTGTCTGATTATATTGCGGATCGTCTGGCACAGGAAGGGATCTGCCAGGTATTTACAGTGACGGGCGGCGGCGCGATGCATCTGAACGATTCTCTGGGACATCACCCGGGGCTGTCCTGCCTCTACCAGCATCATGAACAGGCGGCAGCGATGGCGGCAGAAGCTTATGCGAGGGTAGACAACCGGATGGCGGCGGTCTGTGTGACTTCCGGTCCGGGTGCGACGAATGCCATTACCGGAGTCTTGTGTGCGTGGATGGATTCCATTCCGATGATTGTCCTGTCCGGGCAGGTGCGATATGATACCACGGTGCGCCACAGCGGTTTAAAGATCCGCACGATGGGAGTGCAGGAATATGACATCACGCCGTCCGTAGAACCCATGACAAAATATGCCGTCATGGTGACGGATCCGCTTACGATCCGGTATCATCTGGAGCGGGCGATCTATCTGGCAAAAACGGGTCGTCCGGGACCGTGCTGGCTGGATCTTCCGCTGAATATACAGAGTGCCATCATAGAAACCGATGATCTGAGAGCGTACGATCCGAAAGAGGATGAGAAAGAACTTCCGGCTCCGGTGACAGAAGAGATGGTGAAGAAGATTCTGGAAAAACTGAAACAGGCAGTGCGTCCGGTGATCTTTGCAGGTCATGGGATTCGACTGGCAGGTGCATATGACAGCTTTCAAAGGCTGGTGGAGCTGCTTGGGATCCCGGTAGTGACCGGAATGAGCAGTATCGATCTGATGGAATCTGCACATCCGCTGTATGTGGGAAGAAACGGAGGAACGGGAAATCGTCCGGGAAACTTTGCAGTGCAGACCTGTGATGTATTATTTTCCATCGGAAGCAGACAGAGTTTTTTACAGACCGGATTTGCCTATGAAAAATGGGCGGCACATGCGTATACGATTCTCAATGATATCGACGGGGAGGAACTGAAAAAAGAGACACTTCACGTGGATCTTCCGGTGGTGGCAGATGCAAAAGAGCTGATCGAAAAGTGTATCCACATGCTCGAAGAAGCAGGGTGCAGCCGTGCACACCCCTGGTTTGCAGATGAGAAAGAATCCTCCTGGAGAGAGAAGTGCCGTCACTGGAGGGAAAAATATCCGGTAGTGACGGAAGAAAAATACAAAGAACCGGAACCGGGACGAACAAATATTTATGCATTTTATGACAGTTTGTCAAAAGTGCTTCCGGAAGGGGAACAGATCCTGGTCAGTGTGGGAACCTCACGTGTGGCGGGAAGTCAGGCAATCTATCTGAAAAAAGGTCAGAGATTTTACACCAATGCCGTGACTGCATCGATGGGTTACGGGCTCCCGGCGGCGATTGGTGTATGCGTTGGATCCGGGGAAAAAGAAGTAATCTGTGTGAACGGGGAAGGGTGTATGCAGATGAATCTGCAGGAGTTACAGACCATCCGGCACCATAACCTGCCGATCCGGATCTTTGTGATCAATAACGAAGGATACCATTCCATCCGTCAGACCCAGACGGCTTATTTTGGCGGTCATCTGGTGGGTGTGGGTGAGGAGAGCGGGGATCTCAGCTTCCCGGATCTTTCCCGACTGGCACCGGCGTATGGATTTGCTTATAAAGAATGCAGAAACAGTGCGACACTGGAAGAGGATCTGCGGGCGGTCATGGAAGTTCCGGCACCTGTGATCTGTCAGGTTTTTGTGTCGAAACTCCAGAAGACGGAGCCGAAACTGGCATCCAGACAGCTTCCGGATGGAACCATGGTGTCGGCATCACTGGAAGATATGTATCCGTTTCTTTCGAGAGAAGAGATGGAGGAGGAAGGCGTATTATGGAAAGAGTGATCGTGACAGGAGCGACCAGTATGATCGGAGAAGCGCTTATTGAGGAATGCCTGAAACATGGAATCTCTGTATGTGCGGTGATCCGGAAGGATACGGCAAGAAAAGATCGTCTGCCGGAAGATCCGCATCTGGAACTGGTGGAATGCAGTCTGGAAGAACTGGCAGCACTGCCGGAAAAAGTGACAGGATCTTTTGATACGTTTTACCATATTGCCTGGGGGTATACCGGTGCGGCAAGAAATAAAAGTACCAGGCTACAGAGTAAGAACATTGATTATACCCTGGATGCGGTAGAGGCAGCTGCAAAGCTTGGCTGTAAACGATTCATCGGAGCGGGTTCCCAGGCGGAATATGGACCATTGGATCAGGAAATGATCGGCCCTGATGCGCCGGAACATCCGACAACTCCGTATGGGGTAAGCAAACTGGCAGCGGGAAAACTCTCGAAACTTTTATGCAAAGAGCTTGGAATCGAATGGATCTGGCCGCGGATCTTCAGCGTATATGGAATCTATGATAAAGAAAGTACCATGGTAATGACGGCAATTCATCAGTTCCTTGCAGAAGAAGAAACAGCATTCACCCCGGGGGAACAGGAATGGGACTATCTGTACAGCAAAGATGCAGGACGGGCTTTTTATCTAATCGGGGAAAAAGGAAGAGACGGTTCGGTCTACTGTGTGGGGAGTGGAAAGGCGAAACGGCTGTATGAATATATTTACCAGATCCGGGATGTGGCAAATCCGAAGGCTACTCCGGGGATCGGGAAAAAGTCCTATGGTGTACAGCCGGTGATGCACCTGTGCGCGGATATATCGAGTCTGAAAAATGATACCGGTTTTGAACCGGCGTATGAATTTTCCAGCGGAATCCGGGAGATGGTCCGCTGGATGAAGGAGAAAGACAAATGAAAAAGAAAATCTCTGTGGTGATACCCACATACAATGAAGAGGGGAATGTAAAACCGCTGGCAGAATCCATTGTCGCAGTGATGGAGACAGAACTTCCGGAATACCGGTATGAGATTCTGTTTATCGACAACCATTCTAAGGACAGAACGCGGATGTATCTGCGGGAACTGTGCGCAAAGAATAAGAACATAAAGGCAATCTTTAATGTCAGAAACTTCGGTCAGCTGCGCTCTCCGGTCTACGGACTGAAACAGGCAACCGGGGACTGTGTGATTCGGATGTGCGCGGACTTCCAGGATCCGGTAGATATGATCGTAAAGTTCGTAAGAGAGTGGGAGAAAGGATCCAAAATTGTCATTGGCATCAAAAAAGCGAGCAAAGAAAACCGGATGATGTACTGGATCCGTGGATGCTATTATAAACTGATCCGGAAAATAACAGATATTGATCATATCGAACAATTTACCGGCTTTGGACTATATGATAAAGCATTTGTGGATGTGGTGAGAGATCTTCATGATCCGATGCCATATCTGAGAGGAATCATTGCGGAACTGGGATTTGATTATACGGCGATTCCTTATGAACAGCAGAAGAGAAAAGCGGGAAAGAGCAAAAATAATTTTTACAGTCTGTACGATTATGCGATGATCGGGATTACTTCGTATTCGAAAGTAGTTCTCCGGATGGCGACGTTTCTTGGATTTTTTGTGGGAGGTGTCAGTGTGGTGGCAGGGATTATTTATTTTATCCTGAAAATGCTGTACTGGGATCGATTTACCGCAGGCATGGCACCGTTACTCATCGGAATGTTCTTTCTGGGAGCAACGCAGCTGTTTTTCATCGGTCTGCTGGGAGAATATGTGCTGAGCATTAATACCCGTGTGCTGGATCGTCCGCTGGTAGTAGAGGAAGAAAGACTGAATTTTGAAGAGAAAGAGGACAGTGAAAATGAAAGCAAAACTGGCAAAGCGTAAAACAGGATTCTGTATGCGGATGAAAGAAAGCTGGAAGGAAATGAAATTGTGGGATGCAGAAGAACTCAATAAGCTGGACTGGGTGATCTCAGCACTGATCCTGATTTTTCTGTTTTTTACCTGTGCCTATGGAGATCTGATGCTGACGGGAAACAGGTCATTTCTGATGTATGAACACTTTACAGATTTTTATAAGGCAAGCTATGAGCAGTCCCACGGATATTATGCCAATTATCTGCCGAGTACTTTTCTGGCATATGCGATCTGGAATCTGCCGTTGTATCTGACCGGTCATGCGCCACAGGCGATGCTGACAAACAGTTTTATCAATAATATGTGGTATAAACTGCTTCCGGTGCTTCTGTATTATGCGACTTCCCATCTGATCTACCAGATCGGTGTGGAAGCAGGGTTCGGAGAAAAGAAAGCAAAGCTTTGTAAGTTTGCATTTCTGGTATTCCCGATCGGGGTGTTCAGTCAGTTTATTTTCAGCCAGTATGATATCTTTACCGTATTTTTCATGGTACTGGGCCTGTATTTTTATGTGAGAGGCGGCTTATGGAAGTTCGCACTGTCTTTCGGTGTTGCGGCAACATTCAAATATCACGCACTGCTGTTCTTCCTGGTACTGCTGGTTTTACGGGAGAAAAAGATCCGCAACCTGATCAAATATGCAGTGGTTATGGCAGTTCCGCTGATGATCGAAGTGCTGCCGAATATCGGAAATATTTATTTCAAGCGCAATGTTCTGGGATTTGGCGTTTTGAAATTTGTGCAGAAACCATTCACCATTGGCTTCTTTGACGGAATCAATCTTGTGGCGGTAACAGCAGCTTTCATGCTGGTGTGGGCGTATCAGAAAAAGACAAAAGACAACCGGGAAATGTTTTCCTGGGGCATTTTCTTCTGTGTGGGAATGAGTTTTGCAATCTTCGGATTCTCTTCCTGGAACCCGCAGTGGCTGCTGATGCTGGTGCCGTTTCTGGTGTTAAATATTTTCATGAATGAAAACGGCAATCTGCTGGTGATGGTGACAAATGTGTTGATCGTTGCACTGTATATCTTCTGCAGCCAGAACCTGGTAGATGAGCAGATAATGAATTACGGAATCCTGAAATACATCCTTCCGGGACAGCAGTTTGCGGTGAGAATGTGGGATCTGTATATGTTCCATGATGAAAAAATGCTCTGCTCTGCGATGTGGGTGGTGCTTCTGGTCTATGTGGTCTTCGGGCATCCGAAATACCATATCCGGAAAGGAACCGAGATCGCAAAAGGGCTGGTATGGCAGATCCGTGCGGCATTTCTGGTCAGTGTGTTTGCATTTGTGATCCCGGCATCGATCTGTGCGCTTGGCATGTTCCAGGGGAAAATTGTTCTGCTGGATAACAGCCGTCAGGATCTGGAACCGGACAATATCATTCAGGTGGATGAAAACTCTTCGGTGAGCCAGGATCTGACGATGGAGGGAAGTGTACTGTCGAATCTGAAGATCCGTGTCTATACCGGAGAAAAGAGCATTTCTGATACACTTACAGTGGAACTGATTGACAAAGAAACCGGGGATGTGGTATATCAGGGAGAAAAAGAGACGGACGGTTTTACGACCAATTCGGCGCTGTATTCTTTCATCGGCGAGAAAGTTTCGGTGGAAAAAGGAAAAACGTATGAGCTGCGGATCAGCAGCGAGGCGGAAGAAGGATCCGGTATCGGTCTGTATTGTGTGACAGCAGACAGTGAAACACAGCTTCTGGCAGAGACAGAGGCCAGAGATGAACTTCCGGCAAGCCGGTTGCAGATGCGTGTGACAGGGGAACAGTAAAAGCGGCCTGCAACAAAATGACAGAAACAGGAAAATTCAAGAGTATAAAAAGGGGAGAAAAGGATGAAGCAGACAGAAAGTCCGGCGATCCGGGCGATACAGGAGATTAAAAAAGCGGTCATCGGAAAGGATGACTGTATCATAAAAGTGATGACTGCGATTCTTGCAGGAGGACATATTCTGATCGAGGATGTGCCGGGAGTGGGAAAGACCACGCTGGCACTGGCTTTTTCCAAAGCGCTGCATCTCGAGCAGAACCGTATTCAGTTCACGCCGGATGTACTGCCGGGAGATGTGACCGGATTTTCATTATATCAGAAAGCGACCGGTACCTTTGAGTATCAGCCGGGGGCTGTTATGTGTAACCTGCTTCTGGCGGATGAGATCAACCGTACTTCACCGAAGACGCAGGCGGCACTTCTGGAAGTCATGGAGGAAGGGAAAGTAACGGTGGATCAGATTACCCATGAGTTGCCCAAACCGTTTGTGGTTATTGCAACCCAGAATCCGGTGGGAAGTGCGGGAACATCCATGCTTCCCCAGTCACAGCTGGATCGTTTTATGATCTGTATGCACATCGGATATCCGGATATGAAATATGAACTGGAAATCGTGAAAGGCAAGATTACGACAGATCCGCTGGATCTGGTAGAACCGGTGATGAATGGAGCACAACTTCTGCGCCTTCAGGATGAGATCCATAAAATTTATATTCATGATGCGGTCTATCAGTATATCGGGAAGCTGGTCAATGCAACAAGAAAACATTCCCTGATCGAGCTTGGAATCAGTCCAAGAGGAACGATCGCACTGGCAAGGATGGTACAGGCACTGGCGTATCTGCGGGGGAGAAATTATGTACTTCCGGTGGATGTCGAGGAGGTTTTTATCGATGTGGAAGCACATCGTATCCAGCTGAATGGAAAAGCACGTGTAAACAGAGTAACCGCTGAACAGATACTGAAAGATATTCTGGAGGGAACGACAAAACCTTCCGTGGTGAGAAAATGAAGAACAAATTACTATATTTCGGACTGTTGGTGGTCACGCTGTATCTGGCCATCCTCTATGACAGTCCCATGCTTCTGGGTTTTGGCCTGATGGAAATGGTACTGCCGGTTATATCCGGCATTCTGATGTTATGGACAGCGGCACATATGAAGGCACAAATCTATCTCCCTATCGGAGTTGCCGAAAAAGAGCAGCCGGTTAATGTGGGGGTGCGGATCGAAAATAAGAGCCGGATCCCGGTATCCAGGCTGGAAGCAAAAATAAAGATACAGAACAGATTTTATCAGCCGGAAAAAGAAGTGATTTTTCAGGGAATGGCTGATGGGAGAGGAACGACCCGCCTGACAACAGCCATTACCAGCAGTCAGTGCGGGTTGGTTGCGTTATGGGTGGAACAGGTAAAAATATGGGATCTGTTTCATCTGTTCGGAAAAAGGATCGAGACAGATGGAAAAGAGGAGCTTTCAGTACTTCCGGAGTATTATGAGGCCTTGCTAGAAATCACACCGCAGATTCGGGAACAGTTGATTGAAAGTGAAGAATACGATGAGAAACGGCCAGGAGATGATCCCTCTCAGATTTTCCAGATCCGGGAGTACCGGGAAGGTGACAGGATGCAGAGGATCCACTGGAAAGCCAGTGCACGTACCAGTCAGCTGATGGTAAAAGATTACAGCATGCCGATCGGACTGGGAGCACTGTTGCTTTTTGATCTTCAGGTTCCGGAAGAATCGGGAGCAGTTTTTCTGGATCAGGCAATAGAGTACGGACTTGCTATTCTGCAGGGATTTTTGAATCAGGAATATCCGCCGCGGGCGGCGTGGTATAACTGTCGGACACAGAATATGGAACAGATAGAGATCAGGGAAACAGAAGATCTGTATCTGCTGACTTCGCGGCTGTTTCAGGCAGGATCTTACCGGGAAGAGATTCTTCTGGAAGAAGCCTATAAACATTCTTATCCGCAGGACGGATACAGTATCTGTCTGCGGATTACTACAGATGGTCAGTGGTGGGAGGATGGGATCCTGAAAGGTGAGCTGACACGTACCGGACTTGAGACAGAGGGGATCAGCGTATGAGACGACAGACAGAAGAGTGGCATCCGACGGGAATCCAGGTGGCAGGAGAGAAAAAAATAAAGATTGAATCCAGGAGACGACAACAAAAGCATGGCGTGCTGCTGCGTTGTGTATATCTGTATCTATGTATGGTGGGAACAATTCTCACATTCAGACTGGATCTTGGAATGAAGTTCCGGGTACTTCCGGTAGCAGGAGTGTTGTTACTGTTTGTGTTACTTGCAATATTAAAAAGTATCTGGAGACCATGGGGAAGATGGGTATACCGGGGAGCATATCTGTTAATCTTTCTGACGGGAGGTCTGGGATGGAAACATCTGGCCGCAGGATGGCAGGCAGCGGAAAACAGTATCCGGCATCAGTTGTCGGTATATTATGGGGTGACACTGGCAGAAAAAACACCGTTGCTTTCCGGGGAACGGGGAGAACTGTTGCTGATCGTTATTTTTGCACTGTTTTTCTGGAGTATGGAAACAGCGGTGGTACGAAAAGGGCGGGCAGGGCTTTTGGTAGCTTCGGAGATTCTGATCGTGCTTTTGGAACTGATGTGTGGCTGCCGTTTCCTACAGCCGGGAATCTTTCTGATCGGAGGATCTCTGCTGGCATTGCTCGCGATGGGACAAAACCATGGAGTAAGCAATCAGCGGATCCTCTATCGTTCCGGGCTGTGGGCAGGAGGGCTGGTTCTTTGCCTGTCACTTCTGGCAGGACCAGCCGGTTCGATGCTGGCAAAACAGACAAACGGCTGGAATGAATGGCTGTATCAGAAGGTACAGAAAAAAACCAGTGAGATTTCCCGGGCAATGGAAAGCCAGAACGGGTTATTTGGCAATCATAATCCGACGGCGGATGGCAGTCTGAATAACTATCCGGTAGAACAGAAGGATGAGATCGATCTTACAGTACATACCTCTGGGAAACCGGTACATAATATGTATCTGCGGGGATTTACCGGCGGAACATATCAGGGGAATTACTGGAGCGGCGTGGATCAGAAAGATTTTGCGGATGCGTTTTCAGAAGCGGACAGCGGCTGGCAGGTACAGAATATTCTCTACCGTTACATCGGGTCCCGCTCTTCGGAAGGGGAAGGAACTGTGACGGTTACCAGAGAAAATCCGGGCGGTGATTATGGATATATTCCTTACGGCTGTGCGGTGCCGGATGATGAAAATGTGCAGGCGGACGGCTGTTATGCCAGTGCCGGAAAAGAGATCTCGTACCAGGGTTATGTAAACTGGACAGAATGGATGGATCCACAGCCTTCGAAAGATGCGGAGTCAGAGATCGAGAGCGCTTACCGGGAATATGTGGCGAAAGAATATCTGAAAGTTCCTGTGGAAGGACTGGATCATCTGCGTTCGTACTGTGAACAGCAGAATCTGCAGTCGGTACAGGAGGTTATCGATTTTGTGGTACGGGATGTGCAGGAAGGACGTACGTACAGCATGGATCTGGAACCGGTTCCGGCGGATCGGGATTTTGCAGAGTATTTTTTCTTTGATCAGAAAAAAGGATACTGTATTCATTATGCGACAACAGCAACGCTGATGTTCCGTCTGCTTGGTGTGCCGGCGAGATATGTTACCGGATATGTGGTGACACCGGAGGAGTTTACGGAAGATGGAGATGGCTATACGGCACAGGTACCGGATACACAGGCACATGCGTGGGTGGAAGTTTACCGTTCCGGAAAAGGCTGGATCCCGGTAGAAGTGACACCGGGTTATCAGGAGAACACCGGTGGAAATGAAAATCAGGAAGTGACCGGAGAGGAAAGCACACTGACACCGGAACCGACCGCGGAGCAGTCCCAGGAGGCAACACCGGAGCTTACCGAAACTCCACAGCCGGAGCAGGAAGAGGCATCGTTGACACCGGAGAGTGAAAATGGTCAGGGAACAGAAGAACAGGAGACAAATACGGAAAATGGATCCGGAGAACAGAGACCGGAGGGAATCGGACATGCATTCCTGAAACTTTTCGTGATACTGTTGATTCTTGTCGGGCTGGCCGGTGGCAGTGTGGGTATAGTTGCTCTTCGCAGAAAACAGATATTGCAGGAGCGAAACAGTTGCTTTTTCCAGAAAGATATCAACAGGGGAATCTGTGAGATTTCCTACGCGATTTATGGGATTTTCCGGGATGCAAAGGAAGCCGGAGTGCTGCAGGAAGTCCCGGAACAGAACGATGACCGGGAATTTGCCCGCCAGACAGAAAAAATTCTCCCGTGGATGGAAGAGGGGACATATACAGCAATTGTGGAACTGGTAGAGCGGGCATCGTTCGGACCGGATCCTCTGACAAAGAAGGATCGGACCCGGTGTTATCAGTTTTATGAGAGTCTGGAGCAGCAGTTCTGGACACAGATGCCGAAACAGAAAAGATTCTGGTGGAAATACATGAAAGCGTATAAAACTTCATAAACTAGGAAAAAGGCATCGGGCAGTCTGTGAAAATATGAAAGAAAAACTTCGTATGATCCTGGCAGTGACAGGGATCTTTCTGTTGCTTCCTCTGCTTCTGACGGTTTTTCTGTCGGGCAGAGAAGTGTTGCGCATAAAAAAACAATGGAATATGGAATCGCTTCTTCCCATGATGATGTGCAGGGAAATCCCCT
Source organism: Oliverpabstia sp. (assembly GCF_022785585.1). Classification (NCBI taxonomy): domain Bacteria; kingdom Bacillati; phylum Bacillota; class Clostridia; order Lachnospirales; family Lachnospiraceae; genus Oliverpabstia; species Oliverpabstia sp. The sequence continues at coordinate 15,674 of NZ_JALFPR010000006.1, forward strand.
GGGAGTATGAGGCGGAGATGAAAAAAGTACAGGCTGTTCTTACAAGGAGCAGCCTGTACTTGCGTATAGAAGAGACTGGGATGGATGGGGAAGACTGGGAAAAACTGTGGAGGGAAGTGAAAGCAGCGCAGCATCAGAAAGGGTATCAGCAGGCATACCGGAGTATGGAGGCAGCAGCCAAAGATACTGAGGGGGAGATGCTTTTTTACCGGTCGAAGGTCTGTGAGGGTGTGTTTCACCGGATCAGCAGCGGTGCGACCCGTGACGGGCTGGAAGTGTTTGGAAAGATGGAGAAAGGATATCTTCTCAGTGTGGACAGCAACTGGGATATGTATGGGGAGGGCTATCTGAGCGGTCATTATTTTTCGGAGGAAGCACTGCGAAAACAGCTGGAAAAGGCATATCCCGGGCTGGTATTTACGGAAGAATCACTGGAAAAACAGATAAATATGCATAAACGGGACAAAGTGGGACACATTTTGTCCTTGACAGTTGGGAATGAAACAATCTCAGGGGAAGAATTTCGCAAGCTTCTGGAACTGCCGTCGAGTAATTTTACGATGCAGGCGGCAGACGGGAAAATTCGCTTTTTATGTAAAGGACAGGGGCACGGGCTGGGACTTTCGCAGTATGGAGGAAATGTGCTGGCGAAAGAAGGAAAATCGTATCGGGAGATTCTGCGGTATTATTTTCCGGAGTGTGAAGTGAAAAAAGAAGATTCCTGACCGGATAGAAAAACGGTGTATACTTCTGAAAAATCAGGGAATTCTATAGATAAAGAATCTGGATGAGTAACTGGGACTGACGGGGACGGTTACTGGTTTTGTTCTTTAGTATAGAATAGCAGAGGTGAAGATGATGAAAAAAGAAAAGACATTGCGTATGGCAGTTACCGGTGCGTTGCTTCTGACTGTGGTTGCGGCGGGAATCTCCATGTACCGGACGGATACAACGCCGAAAAAAGAAAGTAAAGCACAGCAGGAGGAAGAGAGCAAAGATGTGACGAGTAAAGATGCCGAGGCGCAGGATACCGGAGAACTGGCAAAGAATACCACAGAAAATCAGGAAGCGACTCCGTCGCCAACCATGAATCAGGATAACCCGGACAATGCAATCCCTCCGGCACAGGAAGACGAAAATGGACAGGAAACCGCAGATGCCCGGGAATCTGCCGATACATCCGCAGCTGTGCAGCCGGAACTGAACTTTACCGAGGACAGCCAGATGCTCTGGCCGGTCAACGGTCAGGTAGTGATCGATTACAGCATGGATGCCACCACATATTTTCCGACACTGGATCAGTACAAATATAACGATGCCCTGATGCTTGGCTGCGAAAGCGGTGAGCCGGTACAGGCAGCAGCCAATGGTCAGGTGGTCTCCATCAGCGAAGATGTTGAGACAGGAACTACCATGGTCATGGATCTCGGAAACGGCTATCAGGCAACCTATGGACAGCTGAAAGACATCACCGTAGAACCGGGACAGACCGTGGAGAGCGGAACCATCCTTGGCTACGTCAGTGA
>NZ_JALFPR010000024.1:0-11255 GCF_022785585.1 Oliverpabstia sp.
CTGGAGAAAGCGGTCAGTATGCTGGAATATTATGATCCGTTTGAGGAAGAATTCGATGCATCGGAGTCTGACTGGGATCTGTGGGACGAAGAGGAAGCACAGGATCCGGACAATGAAGAAACGGACGAGGAGGAGTTATGGAAAAAGGAAGGGGATGATCATTCGTGGACCAGCTGACAGCATACCGGATCTTACAACTGATGCCGGGAAGCACAAGAAGAGAAATTCGGGAAGCGTATGCACGACTGGCGAAGGAATATCACCCGGAAGAACATCCGAAGGAATTTAACCAGATTCAGGAAGCCTATCAGCTTCTGACCGACCGGGGGGAAAACTGGTCATCAGATGCGGTGGATGACTGGTTTTCAGACGGAGAAAAGACGGAATCTGAATGGGAATCAGAAGAAATGTGTGAATCTGATACACGGTGGAAAGAGGAAGAGGAACAGGAAGAAAGCGAAGAGTCGGAAGAAGCGTTTGACGAGGATTTTGAAGAGAGTGATGCAACAGAAGAATCCTGGAAAAGGACAGAAAAAGACGCAGAAGATCTACAGGAAAATGAGAAGTCGGAGGCTCAGCAGAAAAAAGAAACTCTTGAACAGGAGAGAAAAAATACAGAGGCATATCAGGATATCAGTCACTGGGAATTCCGGTTTGATGCGTTTGAAGAAGCGGAGCGCCGGGAACAGTGGAAACGGGAAGCGGAAACACAGCGAAGAAAAATGGACTGGCAGAGAGAACAGGAAAAATTGCAGGAGCAGACCCGCCGGGCAATCCGGGATTCGCTGTATGAACTGGAACTGATCCTTGAAGATAGAAGGCGAAGAAATCGGACGGAACTGTATAAACCGTTCTTCTTCCGTAGAGAAAACAAGGCAGTGATGCTGCAGGAAGCATATGTCAGCGGACTGATTGATCTTCTGGAAAAATATCCGGTGAAGAGGAAAGTGTACCTGACGCTGCAAAAGATTTATTCCGGATCCGGTGCAGAGTCAGCGAAGGTGCTGATTCGTTATCTGGAACAGAAGAATAAAAAAGAGAATCCAAATGTATGGGGTGCGGCGGCATTTGCTGCGATTGGAATCGGTCAGTTACAGGGAATCTGTGGAGAAGAGTGGAAGTCCTCTTTTTCGACTATGCTTATGCTGATCGTTGTGATTCTGGGACTGGGAATATTATACGCAGGTCTTCGAACACATTACAGCGTGGGAATTTCTCAGATCTGGATTGCCGGGATCCTGTTCTGGCTGTCGTTTCTGGGATTGATTACGACCATATCCGACAATTTGTTTTGGGATGCAGACACCGGAATTTTTCTTGTGGTAATGGTTTGGTTCGAATCTATCATCTGGATGGTGATTCTTGGAATCAGGGCGATTGTGCTGAAGATAAAGAACCGGCGATAACAGGTTATAAAAAACAGAAAGAAAGGAAAATAAAAGTATGAGATTAGAGATGCATGCACATGACTGTGAAGTCAGCCCGTGTGCGGTGATTAAAGCAAAGGAACTGGTAGACGGATATAAAGAGGCCGGATATGACGGAATCGTGATCACCAATCATTTTGACAAGGGGATCATGCACCTGTGGGGTGAGACGACAGAGGAGCATTATCAGACTTATCTTCGCGGGTATGAGCTGGCAAAAGAAGAGGGAGAACGTGTAGGTCTGAGGGTGATCCTCGGTATGGAGATCCGTCTGGAATGCGGACCGGAGGATTATCTGGTATACGGCGTGACAAAGGATTTTATCCGGGAGCATATGGACATTTGTGGCTGCAGTCTGCAGGAATTATATGAGATCTGTGAGGAAAATGGATGTGTCCTGATACAGGCTCACCCTTTCCGGGAATACTGTCAGATACAGAATCCGAAGTATCTGCATGGTGTGGAGAGAAACTTTAATTCCGGACATGACAACCATAATGAAAAACTGGACGCATGGCTGAAGGAACCGGGAAGAGAGCACCTGATCATAACCCGGGGAAGCGACTGCCATGAGATTCCTCAGGTGGGACTGGTAGATTTTGTGATAGATGAGGATGTGCGGGATAGTAGGGAGCTGGCAGAGGTTTTGAGAAAACTGGCATAGAAGAGAAAAAACTTCGGTTTCTGCATATATGAGCAATGGGCAAAATAAACGTAACTGTGTGTAATGAACAGTTACAAAATAATAAAAAAAGAGGAAAGCATACATGCATTTTGATACACATGTATGCTTTTTTTGTAACTTGTATATACTAAAGAAAGCAAAGATTATCGTAAAAAAGCATATAAAACACATGAAAAAATAGTTAAATCGCACAAAAAAATGACAAAAATGACAAAATAACCACTGTGGTCGCGTGACCACATATAGCGACATGGACAACAAGACGATGGTAAAATAAAATAAATACATCAAAAGTACTAGTGCGGATGTAAAAAACCAACTCTTGTTATATAAAGTGCACAAAAAGACAAGGAGTGGAAGAGATATGGGCAAGAAACCAGTTACAAGAAAAGACATTGCGGAATTATGTGAGGTTTCTATATCGGTAGTATCAAGAGCATTAAATAATAGCGGATATGTGGAGGAAAGTAAGCGAAAAAAAATCATAGCAACAGCAGAAAGGTTAGGTTATGTTCCTCAACCGGTAGCCATGAGCTTACAGGAACGGAGAACAAAACAGATTTTGTATTACTGTAAAGATCTGAGCAACGGATATTATATTGATATGTACAGAGGAATGTGTCAGGCAGCAAACGAAAGAGGATATCTGGTAACCGTAAATGGTGTGATGTCATTTGAATGCATCAAGGATACCATGGTGGATGGAATTATAATGCCGAATGAAAATATGACAAGCTACTATATGAAAAAAGTTGGAAAAAATTATTATCTGCCGATAGTAAGTGCATCTTTTTGTAATGTAGCAGACATCCCGAAGTCGGTACCGCTGGTGGAAGTGGATATGTACAAGGCGATGGAAATTGCTTTGAACTATCTAAACAACATGGGTCACAAAATCATAGCCTATGGATTTCCATATGATATGAATGACCCCAATTCTCGATATCTGGCATATAAAAATTATATCAAGAAGGTAATCGGAAATAGTCGATGGGAAAAATACGTATTGGCGATTCATAAAAATGAAATGAAAAATGATCCCAGAATCGCCCCATTTTCTGAGGATTTACCGGGACATAGTATGTATCAGGAAGAAGATTTCTTTGGAAAAGGAAAGGTTGCAGCACAGATTTTTATGGAACGAAAGCTGGATGCGACTGCAGTCATTTGTTTTAATGATGAATTTGCAATTGGAATGATAAGAGGATTTCAGGAACTTGGAGTCAAAGTACCGGATCAGATTTCTGTGATGGGAATAGACGGAACAGGGATCAGGAAGTATCTTTCCCCTACCCTTACCACAATTAATATGTTTCCGCAAAAACAGGGACAAGAATGTGCCAATATTCTGATTGACATGATTGAGAAAACTAATAGAAGATATATGGTGCATATTAAACCTAAATTGCAGCTGGGAGAAAGTGTAAAGAATCTACGTGTTTAGAGAACGCAGGAGGTCAGTGTATGAAGAAAAGAAATATGATTAAGAAAGGTTTAGCATGTGTTATGGCAGCAACCATGACGATTGGACTTGCAGCTTGTGGAGGATCCAACGGAGGTGGCGATGATGTTTCAGAGGCAGATTTTTCAGATCCGGAAAGCATCAAAGGTACAATTACAGTAGGCGGATGGCCGTCTGGAGATGATGGATTTGAAGCAGCTATGGAAGGATTCCATAAAGTATATCCAAATATTGAAGTAGAAATGCAGTTTACAGATACAACAGCACATCATCAGGCTTTGCAGACAGCTCTTTCAGCAGGAGATGGTGCTCCGGATGTTGCCATGGTTGAAGGTGCTCATGTGGCTGAGTATCGTGAATCCTCAGCGTTAACAAACCTGCTGGAGGAGCCATATAATGCAGGAGAACTGGAAAAAGATTTTGTGAAATTCAAGTGGGATCAGTGTAAATCAGCAGATGGAAGCGCTGTTCGGCTGATTCCGTGGGATGTAGGACCATGTACATATTTCTATCGTACTGATATTTTCGAGGAATGTGGACTTCCGACAGATCCGGATGAGGTTGCTGAACTGATGAGCACATGGGACGGCGTACTGGAAGTAGCAAGAAAAGTAAATATTCCTGGAAAACGCTGGCTGTTACCGGATGCTTCTTATCTGTATTTTGAACTGTTTTGTAACAGAGATTATTATGATGAAGACCTGAATCTTCAGATTGAAAGAGATGGTGACCTGGATTGCCTGAACGCAGTCATCAAGATGCGTGAAGAAGGTCTGGATATGAACGTTGATATGTGGAGTACAGAAGCAACTGCAGCATACGGAGATGGAAGTCTGGTATCTGTGTGCACTGGTGGATGGTTCGGTGGATTCCTGAAAACCGATTATGCTCCGGATGCATCCGGCAAATGGGGTGTTGCTAAAATGCCTGGTGGAGTAAAGGCTTCCAACTGGGGTGGATCTTTCCTGGTAATTCCGGAACAGAGCAAAAACAAAGCAGCAGCATGGGCATTTGTTAAATATATGTTGGCAACCAAAGAAGGACAGAACGATATCTTCCAGGCCGTAGATTACTTCCCGGCATACACACCGGCATATGAAGATACAGAAATCTATGATGCAACAGATGACTACTTCAGTGGTCAGCAGCCGAAAAAACTGTGGGCAGAACTGGCCAAGGAACTGAAGCCTGTAAATACAACTATGATGGACACTACAGCTGAAGGATGTATCTATAGCTCTGTAAATGCCGGCCTGGAGCAGGGTCTGGATGCAGAAGGTATCCGTGACCTGGTAAAATCAGATATTGAAAAAGCGACAGCAGAGGTAAAAGAACAGCAGATTCAGACCTTGAAGGATGCAGGTGTTTGGGACAAATAAGTGAATCAGTACAATTAAAGATTTCATATCGGCCGCTGTATCGGAACCGTCCGGTCGGCGGCTGATTTTGAATAGAGATACTGATGAACGGAAGGAGGATCACTTTTGAACACAACAAAGAAAAAAGGGTTTGTTTATACGTTAAAAAAGAATAAAGTGGCATATGCATACGTCGCACCGTTTTATATTTTATTCGCTATCTTCGGTCTGTTTCCTATTGTAGCCGGATTTGGTCTGAGCTTTTTCAGATGGGATGGCATCGGTCCGATGCATTTTAATGGTGTTACAAATTATATTAATTTGTTTAAAGACAGTCTGTTCTGGAAAGCTTTATCAAACACACTGTTAATCGGTATTCTGGCACATATTCCGATCCTGCTTGGAGGTCTTGCACTGGCTTATATCCTGAACTCCAAACTGGTAGAAGGTGAAAACATCTTTAAGACCATTTACTTCATGCCTATGGTAACCAGTTCTGTTGCTATTTCTATTATTTTCCAGAATTTGTTTGGAAATAACTATGGTATCATCAACTGGTTTTTAAGTTTGTTTGGACAGAAAGCTATCAACTGGCTTGGCGGAGACGGAAGTCTGATCAAAGTTGCCGTAATCGTGATGTTTGCATGGAAATGGGTAGGATGGAACATGGTTATCTATCTGGCCGGTATGCAGGGTATCAGTGGTGATATCTATGAAGCAGCCAAGATCGACGGTGCTTCCGACACAAGAGTTATGTTCAGCATTGTTATCCCGCTGTTAAAACCAATCATCGTATTTACAATCGTACAGTCCAGTATCGGTATGTTCAACCTGTTCACAGAACCGTTCATCCTGACAAACTCCAGCTGGACCGGTGGCGTAAATAATGGTGGTTTGACATTGATGATGTATCTGTTAAATAAAGCACCACAGGGTGGTAACTCTTATGGATATGCATCTGCATGTGCATATGTAATCACAATTATGATCGTAATTATCTCTGTATTCGTTAATAAATTTTCAGAGGAGAAAGATGAGGGAAGGAGGAAATACGGTAAATGAAAACACTTTTAATTGGAATCTTAATAATAGCCGTTGTTTTAGCAGTAATTTCCAAAATCCATCCGATAGGAAAGAAAGTTTCCCTGTATATTGTACTTGGATTTATTGCATTGATCATGTTGATTCCGTTCTACATGATGTTCGTTATGGCAACACATACAACCAGTGAAATTTATTCTTTTCCTCCTGCAATGTGGTTCGGAACGAATATAGTAACTAACCTGAAAAATATGATTCAGGCAGTAAACTTCCCGCTGTCCTTCCTGAATAGCTGTATTGTGACTTTTGGAAATGTTATCCTGGTATTATTTTTCTGTTCTATCGGAGGATATGCTTTCGCAGTATATCAGTTTCCGGGAAGAAAAGTTCTCTTTGCAGTACTGCTGGGAACTATGATGGTTCCGTGGACAGCAGGTATTATTCCATGGTTTATCATGATGTCAAAACTTGGCTGGCTGAATAGCTTCCAGGCGTTGATCATCCCGAGTTGTGCCAATGCGTTTGGCATTTTCTGGATGAGGCAGTATTGTCAGAATAATGTACCGGTATCATTGGTAGAAGCAGCGCGAATCGACGGATGTAGTGAGTGGACAATCTTTTTCCGTGTTATTGCTCCGATCCTGAAACCTGCTTATGCTTCTCTGGGTATTATGCAGTTCGTAAACGTATGGAATGACTTCATGCAGCCTCTGATGATCCTGAGAAGACCGGAAAAAATGACTCTGCCGCTGATGCTGAAGACCATGGTTGGTGACCGTGGTACCGACTACGGCGCACTGATGTTTGCAAGTACATGTGCGGTTCTGCCGCTGTTGATCGCATTCTTAAGTGCATCCAAGTTCTTCATGTCAGGTCTGACATCCGGCGCAGTAAAAGAATAATAACTAGACATAATGTATTGATAAAAAGTGAGGTAATCTTATGGAAATTGTAAATGGCGAAAGACTGGTATTGGGGACCTGTTATTACCCGGAACACTGGGACGAAAGTCTCTGGCGTGACGACCTGAAAAGAATGCTGGAAAACGGCATCGAAGTAATCCGAATCGCAGAATTTGCATGGAGCAAGATCGAGCGGTACGAAGGTGTATTCAACTATGATTTCTTTGACAGATTTCTGGATGTAGCTGCTGATATGGGTATGAAAGTGATCTTTTGTACCCCGACAGCTACGCCGCCGGCCTGGCTGACCGAGAAATATCCGGAAGTTCTGAATGCAAACATGGACGGTGTTCTGTACCGTCATGGCGGAAGAAGACATTACAACTACAACTCTCCGAAATACCAGGAACTGACCAGAATTATTGTGGAAAAATCTGCATCTCATTATGCAAAACATCCGGCAATCATTGGATGGCAGATCGACAACGAGATCAACTGTGAGAAAAATGAGTTCTATTCTGAGAGTGATACCATCGCTTTCCGCAAATTTCTGATGGAAAAATACGGAAGCATTGATGCACTGAACGAAGCATGGGGAACCAACTTCTGGAATCAGACATACAACAGCTTTGAGGAAGTGTATGTGCCAAGAACCACTCTGAGCAACAACACCAACCCTCATGAAGTATTGGATTATACCAGATTCGTATCTGACAGCGCATGCAAATTCGCAAAACTGCAGAGCGATATCATCCGCAAATACATCAAACCGGGTGATTTTATCACCACCAACGGTCTGTTCGGCAACCTGGACAACCAGAGAATGACAAACGAGAGTCTGGATTTCATCACATATGATTCTTATCCGAACTTTGCTTATTGTCTGGATGCGTACAACAAGGATAACTTCCTGAAAGACCGTATGTGGAGCCGTAACCTGTCTGAGGTTCGTGCGGTATCCAAAAACTTCGGTATCATGGAACAGCAGTCCGGAGCCAACGGATGGAATACCGGTATGGCAGCTCCGACTCCGAAGCCGGGACAGATGACCCTGTGGACCATGCAGAGTGTGGCACATGGTGCAGACTATGTCAGCTATTTCCGCTGGAGAACCTGTACTTACGGTACTGAGATTTACTGGCATGGTATCCTGGATTATTCCGGAAGAGACAACCGCAGACTGGCAGAAGTTAAATCGGTTCATGAGAAATTCCAGAAACTGTCTGAGCTTGCAGGCTCCAAGTATGAAGCAAAAGTTGGTTTCCTGAAAGACTATGACAACACATGGGACAGCCAGCTGGATGTATGGCATGAAAAAGTAGAGTGGAAGAGCCAGCTTGGCATCTTCGAAGCTGCACAGAGAACCCATACACCGATGGATTATATCTATCTGCGCGACGATATAACCGCAGAAGACCTGAAACCATATAGCGTACTGTTCTACCCGCATCCGGTACTGATCTCAGAGGAGAGAAAAGCCGTACTGGAAGAGTATGTAAAGAATGGCGGCTGCCTGGTTCTGGGCTGCAGAAGCGGATACAAAGATATGTACGGCCGTTGTGTCATGGACAAACTGCCGGGCAAATTTGCCGAGATGAGCGGTGTGGATATTCCGGAATACACACTGGTATCCCCGGACAACAAAGATATCGTGATCGACTGGGATGGCACGAAGCTGGAAGCTGCTGTATTTAACGATCAGCTGGCAGCAGTGGGTGAACATGCAGAAGTTCTTGGAAGATACGAGAACTGCTATTATGCAGGAGAACCTGGACTGATTAAGAATACTTACGGAGAAGGAACCGTATATTACTTCGGCGCAGCATTCTCAGAAGAAACAGCAGAAGTATTTCTGGAGAAACTGGGTGTGAAAGATCCATACAAAGCAAAACTGGAGATCCCGGAAACCTGCGAACTGGCTGTAAGAAAGAAAGACGATACCGAGTATTGCTTCGTTCTGAACTACAAAGACGCAGAAGCCGAGATCCAGGTCAAAGAAGAGATGACGGATCTGTATACAGGTGAAAAAGTGAGCGGTACGGTTGTGCTGAAACCGTTTGAGGTAAGAGTACTGAAATAAGGGTGTGAAAAGAGGCGGTGGAAAGAAAATCCATCGCCTCTTGAAAAATAAGATAGACAAAAAATCAGCAGGTGTTAATATAACTGCAAAGCATACTATTTCCATTCATTGAGGAATTCAATTATCATTTCTAAAAACATATCTTGATTCCATATTCGGAGAAGTCTCAATGCTTTTATATATTTCCAGAAGATAACAAATACACCGATTACAATATCAGAAGAAGAGGAAGAAATTGATATGTGTCAGGCAGTAGATGAAATGATCGAAGACGGAAGAAAAATTTGTAGAAGAGATGGAAAAAGTGGATAAAAGGTCATGAAAGATATTCCTGTTATGGCGAAAAAGTTGTACACTAAGTTATAAGAGAAACTGTATAAATGCAGTAGTTGGTGGGAGGTGGAACTATGGAGTTTCAGGCAAAATGGATCCGGACTTCGAAAGATACCGGTGGGGTGTGTCCGGTTTTTCGAAAGGGATGGAAGACGGAAAAGAAGGTAGAACGTGCGACTTTATATCTGACGGCGCTGGGAGTGTATGAGGCACATCTGAATGGAAAAAGAGTTGGAAATTATGTGCTGGCACCGGGGTGGACGGCTTATGATAAAAGATTGCAGTACCAGGAATATGACATTACAGATCTGGTGGGAGAGGAAAATGAACTTACCGTAACACTTGGGAAAGGGTGGTTTCGCTCCCCGATGCCCGGATGGCAGGACACACCTGACAAACTGCAAAGAATGGGTCGTCCGGGAGGCATTCTTGGAGAAATCCATATTGTATACATGGATGGAAGCGAAGAAGTAATCGTAACGGATCAGAGCTGGATATGGGGAGAAAGCAGGATTCGTTTCAGTGAGATTTACGACGGGGAGTTCTGTGATGACACTTTTGTGACGAAAGAGTGGAATACAGTAAAAGAATTCGCATGGTCAAAAGAGATTCTGATTCCGCAGGAAGGGGAAGAGATCCGGGAGCAGGAAGTGGTGACAGCAAAATCTGTTTTCCGCACACCGGCAGGAGAAATGGTCGTTGATTTCGGGCAGGAAATCACCGGATATGTGGAGTTTACCGTGGACGCTCATGCAGGTGACAGGATCCATATCCTTCATGGAGAAGTTCTGGATGCAGAAGGAAATTTCTACAATGCAAATTACAGAAGTGCAAAAGCGGAGATAAATTATATCTGCAACGAGGGAACACAGACCTGGCATCCTGCGCTGACGTTCTTTGGTTTCCGATACCTTTTGCTGGACGAATTTCCGGGAGAAGCAACGCCGGAACAGTTCCGGGGAATCGCAGTATATTCCAACATCCGAAAAACCGGTGAAATCCGGACTTCGGATCCGGCTCTGAATCAGCTGATCTCCAATATCTTCTGGGGACAAAGAGGCAACTTCCTGGATGTGCCGACAGACTGCCCGCAGCGTGACGAACGGCTTGGCTGGACCGGGGATGCACAGGTATTTACTAAAACTGCAAGCTATAATTTTGATGTGGAGCGGTTCTTTACAAAATGGCTTCACGATCTGGCAGCGGATCAGATGGAGAACGGTGCAGTAGGTCATGTAGTTCCGGACTATCTGGTTGGCGGAAATGCCAGTGCCGCCTGGGCAGATGCGGCGACGATCTGTCCGTGGCAGATCTATCAGACGTATGGCAATCCGCAGATCTTAAAAGATCAGTTTGCCAGTATGAAAAAATGGGTGGATTATGTGACAAGTCACACAACCACCCCATATCTGTGGACAGGTGGAGAACACTTCGGTGACTGGCTCGGTCTGGATGCGCCGCAGGGAAGCTATAAGGGATCAAGCAGAGAAGATTTTATTGCGTCTGCATTTTATGCACATTCGACAGAACTTGTAATAAAGGCAGGACGTGTGATCGGGGAAGATGTGAAGGCGTACGAGGCACTTCATGAAAAAATCGTGGAGACTTTCAGAAACACATATCCGGAGTACGGGACACAGACGGAACATATTCTGGCGGTTCAGTTTGGACTGGCAGAAGACTGTCAGAAAACAGCGGATGCATTGGCACAGATGATTCGAAACGATGGCTGCCAGATGCGTACCGGATTCGTCGGAACGCCGTATATCCTGCATGTACTGAGTAATTACGGATATACGGATCTTGCCTATACGCTGTTATGCAGGAAAGAATATCCGTCCTGGCTGTATGCGGTGGGGAAAGGCGCAACAACGATCTGGGAACATTGGGACGGCATCATGGAAAACGGAGAGTTCTGGAGTACTGATATGAATTCATTTAACCACTACGCATACGGATCCGTGGCA
>NZ_JALFPR010000060.1:0-5401 GCF_022785585.1 Oliverpabstia sp.
AAGATACTATGAGTTTATATTCTGTTGTTGTTCCGGTATATAATTCGGAACATACCTTAACGGAACTTTATACACGTCTCGAGAAAGTCTTCCGTGAAACCGTGCAGGAACCCTTTGAACTGATCCTTGTGGATGATGGTTCCAAAGACCGATCCTACCAGATCATGGAAGAACTTCGACAGAAAGATCCCCGTGTGAAGATCATCCAGATGGCGAGAAACTTCGGACAGCATCCGGCTCTTCTGTGTGGATTCTCTCATGCGGAGGGAGATTTCATCATCACCATGGATGATGATCTTCAGCATCCTCCGGAAGAGATCCCGAAGCTGATCAACACCATCAGAGAGCGGGACGATGTGGATGTCATCATCGCCAGCTATGAAGGCAGAAAGCACGGACCGATCCGCCGTCTCGGAACCAAAGTTTCTGTCTGGGCCACCTCCAAAATGCTTGGAAAAGACCCGAATCTGCAGATCACCAGTTTTCGTCTGATCCGCCGTTTCCTCGTGGATGCCATGTTGCAGACAAACACCTATCTTCCGCAGATCGGCAATCTTCTGGTGTTAAGTTCCAACCGTATCATCAATGTACCGGTGCATCATGATGCAAGAGCCTACGGAAAAAGCGGTTATTCTTTCCGCCGTCTGGTCAGAGACCTGCTTTACGATATCACTTCCCACTCAGCATTCCCGCTGCTTCTGGTACGTGATCTCGGCATCTGCAGTTTTCTGGTCAGTGTGGCACTTGGAATCTTTTTCCTGATCCGCTATTTCCTCTACGGTGTTTCCGTGGAAGGCTGGACTTCCCTGATGCTCGTACTGCTGGCATTTTTCGGTATCACCCTGCTTTCCATTGGAATCATGGGGATTTATCTGATGAATATTCTGAACGAATCCAAGAAAATGCCGCATTATGTCATCCGTAGAAAAGATGTCTGACAGGAGGATTGTATGAAACAGGAAATTGGAGGATATCTGGAACTGGAAGTTTTCCACGGGAAAGAATACTATCCTGATCTTGTAAAAGTGAATCTTGGCCGTACAGCCCTCTGCTGGCTGCTGGAATCCCGGAAGATTGAAACGCTCTATCTTCCGTTTTTCCTTTGTGACTCCGTGATTGATGCCTGCTTGCGGCAGGGAATCCACGTGAACTTCTATTCGCTGAATGAGGATCTTACGCCGGCTCTTCCTCCCGACCTTTCCCTTCATCCAGGGGAATACCTCTATCTGGTCAATTATTACGGGCAGCTGACGGATGAAAAGATTCTTTATTATAAAAAATACTATAAAAATATTATCGTGGATCACACCCACGCTTTTTTTCAGCATCCGCTTCCCGGCGTGGATACTCTTTATTCCTGCCGCAAATTTTTCGGGCTGAGTGACGGTGCCTATCTTTCCACAGATGCCACGCTCACTGCCGGAAAAGAGCAGGATGTCTCTGCGGAACGTATGGGACATATTCTCGGCCGTTTTGAAAAAGATGCCGGAACGTATTATCAGAAAATGTTAGACAACGCTGCGACCTATCATCATATGGAGATTCTCACCATGTCCCGCCTGACACAGAATCTGTTAAAAGCCATCGACTACGAACAGATCCGTCAGAAACGGAATGAAAATTACAGATTTCTGAAAGAACTGCTTCCCTCCGATTCACCTTTTACCCGCGTGACACCGGACGGACCCTTCGCCTATCCTTATTATCATAAAAACGGAATTGCACTGCGAAAAGCCCTGGCGAAAGAAAAAATCTTTGTTCCAACCAACTGGTCCAACGTGATCCGGGACTGTGCACCCGAATCTTACGAATATCAGTGGGCGGCAGACATTCTCCCGCTCCCCTGCGACCAGCGTTACGGAAACGAAGAGATGCAGCGGATCGCAGACGTGATCCATGCACTGGAACCTTAGAACGTGTCTGAAAAATCATTTCCGCAATCTGCAAACCCCAGTTTGCGAAAAGCCTTTTTCAGACACGCTCTAGAAGAAAGGATTATTATGAATAAACGTTTACTGATTCTCGGAACCCTCGGGGAATTTGAACAGCTGGTGCAGAAAGCCAGAGCCCGGGGCATCTATACCATCGTTTGTGACGGATACCCGGACGGTCCGGCACGTGCCTTTGCAGACGAATCTTATGTGATCCCGGTCACCGATACGGACCGGATCGCCGCCCTTTGTAAAGAAAAACAGGTGGACGGAATTCTCACCTCGTTTTCCGATCTTCTGCTGGAATGTATGGTGAAGATTTCCGCAAAAGCAGGTCTTCCCTGCTATCTGAACCCGGAACAGCTTCCCTGGTATCGTGACAAATCCGCCACCCGGGGACTGCTCGAAGAACTCGGTCTTCCCTCCCCTGGTTTTGCCAAAATCCCCACTTCCGGATTGGCTCCGGAGCTGATCGCTCACCTGCATTTTCCTCTGGTGACAAAACCACTGGATAAATATGGCTCCCGCGGCATCTATGTGGTACACAATCTTGAAGAACTGAAACAGGCAATCACTGAAACCGCTTCTTTCACCGATCTTCCTGAGATTCTCGTAGAAGAATATAACGACGGTTACGAATTCAATATGATGACCTGGGTACATAAAGGAAAAGTCCATGTGATCAGCATCGCAGATCGCGAAAAGACGGACATCGGACCGGGTGAGATCCCGATCAGCACCCGAAATGTCTATCCATCCTGTCTGTATGAACGGGTGGTTGCTCCGGCAACCGATCTTTTACAGTGCTACGCCAACAAAACCGGGCAGAAAGAGGGGGCGTTATCCATGCAGTTTTTCTGGAAACCGGAAAACGGCATCCAGGTCTGTGAGATCGCAGCCCGATTCTTCGGCTATGAGCACGAACTGACCGATATGGTATACGGGTTCTCCATCGAGGATCTGCTGTTAAATTACCTGTATGATGTTCCCGCACTGGAACAGATGCTGGATCAGCACGATCCACGAAAACCGATTTGCCACGGAGCTGTCCTGTATTTTCAGGGACGCCTGTTACAGATTCGTGATCTTTCCGTTCCGCAGAAACTGGCATCTCATTCTGCGGTAGAAAAACCATGGATTTTTTATCACGAAGGAGAAGCTGTCATTGCCCACGGACCGAATCCTTATGTGGCACTGTACTATATCTCCTGTCCGTCCAGAAAAAAACTGGATCAGGTTACCGATGAATTTTTCACTTCTATGACCATCCCGTCTTTGGATGGAAAAGAAGTCCTTTATCGTAACCAGATGCCGAACTATCCAAAAACAAAATAAGCACGAAAAATGAGCTTATACAGAAATCATTTTCCTGTATAAGCTCATTTTTTATAGTTATTCTTAATAAGCCGCCCGATATACCAGCACATACGTCAGCAATACAGAAATTGCTGCTGTCCCCTGTCCGATCCTGCAGATCCATATGCTTATTTTTTCATTTCTGATCAGTTTTTCACTCCAGTTTTCATATCCCAGTGTCACAAAATAGAAAAATGGAAGCGCCATCGGCATGATATAGCGTCCCTGCGCTTGAAAATCACTTGCATAAGCATAATACACCAGCAATCCAACCGGTATCACCATAGCTCCCACCATACAGATATGCATCCAGTTTCTCATATTCCACCATCTGTTTTTTCTCCATATCTCAGTGATAAGAATTCCATCTGCATCGGCTTTTTTCTCTTTTTTTACAAATTCCGTGGTCAGACAAAATTCCCGACGCAGTCTCCAGCTGTTTCCGAGAATTCCCACTGCAAACACGATCAGATACACTTTACTCCACAGATATGGCATAAAAATATCAAGATGTCCGAACGTTCCCACAAAGCTTACCAGTACCGTAACCAGCCAGTTATGCTGCCATTCTCCAGGTACCCACCATATCATATCCAGAACGCTCATTCCCATATTCACCGGAAGCACCCGATTGGAAGGTTTTAACTCATCGATCGCGTATTTTTCCGCATAGATGGAAGAGGTTTTCATTCCCAGAAAATCTCCGTCATACAGGATTCCGCTCCGGATAAACCACCATCCGGCCACAAGAAAGACAATTCCCAGCATCAGGCAGCCTTTCTTCAGCAGCTGCTGCCAGTCCCATTTCTGCTCTCCACACTTCATCATGCAGCCTGCAAAAAATACGGCGCTCATCAGAAGATATCCATATGCGTTGTAATAAGACAACATACACAATCCCATGGCAATTCCCATCTGTACACAGACTTTCAGGGTCCAGCCTTCCTTACACGCCCTGCACCAGCAGTACAGGATCCAGGCTGTCGTAAAAAGTGCCAGTCCATCCGTATTGATATAAGAAAACAGAAAACAGGTTCCCGGAAGAAAGCACACCAGAACTGCAAACAGCCTTCCTGTCTCTTTTTTCTGAAATAACAGTTCTCCTATCTTCCAGGTAAACCATGCCATTCCGCATCCCAGAAGAACATTCACCATACGCGCCGCAATCACCGTAGCCCGAAAACTGTCCGTAAATACCTGCACAACCTTTGCAAATACTGCTCCTGCCATATAAGGAAGAATTGGATTAAACGCATAGGAGATGCCCCAGTTGGCATTCCGTATCTCCGGATCCCGTCCATCCGGCAAGGTTCCATGCTTTACAATAAATTCGACGATCTGGTAACGCATACTTTCATCCGGTGAGGCATCGAACGGTGCCGCCAGCGCCCAGGAAAGATAAAATACAAAAACCAGAAGTACAAAAATCCATATTGCATATCCTTTTTTCACTGTTTTTACTGTTTTTTTCATTCCATCACCCTTTATGCCTGAAAATAACCAGTTTGCTTGTCACATAATTCAAGATGATTACAAGTACATTTGCCGCACATTTAATCAATACGTCATTGAATCCGCACAGATCAGCAAAAATAAACATACATGCCCAGTCCAGTATTCCCGTAGCCAGACGACAGGAGAAAAACGAAACTATCTCTTTCCCTATTTCTTCCCTTGTACTGGCTTCGCTGTGAAATACCCATTTTCTGTTAGTAAGATATGCAAACAGAACCGATAAAATCCATGCAAGTACAGTACTCACCATAACCGATAAGCCAAACGGATGCGCAAAGATCCAATAACTCACAATATTAACAAGCGTTGTCAGAACGCCGAAGACACCGTACGGAATAATGTCTTTGTACTTGTCCCATAGCTTTTCTATATTCATCTTTTCCACCTTTCTTTTAAAAAAGCAGGTACATTTCCACCATGCACCCGCTTTTTTGGTTGTTTATAATCGTTTCAGTGAAAAATCCTGGCTATCCAGGGTCAGGTTCGGATTATAGAACGGATCGCCGTTCTTCAGGATATCGGGCCAGCGTTTCTCAAACGTAGCAATCTCCTGATTGAATCTTGCCACTTTCTCCGGAGTATCTTCCAGTCCTCGGGAT
>NZ_JALFPR010000063.1:0-2392 GCF_022785585.1 Oliverpabstia sp.
GAAGAAAATCTCACTTTCTGCCCCGCTGTCAAAAATAGCGTCACAGTATTCCCGGACTGCCTGTTGTTTATCCTCTGGAAGCGATGCCACCGCTTCCTCATATTTCTTTTCTACATCATCTTCTGTATCTGGTTCTTTCCCGGCTTTCATCTTGCTGAACGCACTCTGCATCCGTTCCTGAATGATATTGTCCACAAATTCCTTTAATGCTTCCTCTTTCATCCTCATACATCCCTTTCTATCTCACACACCAGACGCTCATAATCCAGAAATCCCCGGATATACATTTCCCGGCTGATATAGGCTTCTACTGCGTGTCTTGCTGATACGATCCGGTCAATAATCGTCCAGAACTCATGCCCGTATTTTTCTATATATGGCTTCAATTCATCCATCGTTTTCTCGCATTCCCCTTCCAGTTCGATCAGCTCCGGGTCAATCCGTAAATATGCCTCCAGCCTGATTTCATTCCAGTCGAAGTAGCTTTCCACTAATTCTCTTTTCATAATCGTGTTCCTTTCTATCCTCTTCTTACGTAAAAGAGCGAATCCATTCTTCCAAAAAGATGATTCCCATAATCACAATTTCAACCGTACATGGCAGGAGATAGAACAGGAATCCAGCCAATATCATTTTCAGGCATTCCCCGGAATTTTCCAGACCAAAGCCATAGCTTAACAGGGCAGTCAGAAGAAAAATCCCTGCGATTACCCGGAAGATAACTGCTGATATTCCTGCAAGGAACTCCACAAACAGCCTTATTATTTTCAGAGCAACCATCACAGGCAACAACATGATTTTTAAAATAAGTCGTATGGCTTTCATCCTGTCTCTCCTTCCTATCCGGCATTTCTGTTCAAATAGTTTCGATACTTCTCAAGTACGGAATCTGTCACACCATTTTTGTAGATCTTCCGTATATCTGTGATCTCTTCATCCTTTAAGAGTTTCAGCCATTCCAGAAGGTCTCTCCGGCTGTTTGCGAAATTACAGCACCTACCATCTGCATATTCAATCCGGTATCTCATAATCATCCCCCTACACATAAACCAATTCATTCAGAATGACTTCATCCACTCTGTTGCGGATGTTATTTACCCTGCGGAGCCATTCCATCTGGTCTTTTCCCTTTAATTCCTCTGTGACACCTTCTGCTTCCATCATCTGATCCATCATGTTATCCCTGCGTTCCACACAGATTTCATTCAAATCAGCAAGATACGACCAGAGCTTCCCGGTCAGCATCAGCTGGGAATACAAAGCCTGCCGGTAATCTTTCAGATAATTCCTGCGGAGGCTTCCATAAAAACCAATATCTCTGTTTTCTTCCTCCACACAGATCAGCGGGATGTAATAATCTCCAACAAGTATATAATCCAGTCCATTTTTATCATCATGTATGATTGGCTCCAATTTTTTCATGCGTCACACCTTCCTTTTATCTTGCCTTCCCCCTGCCTCTGTGCTAACATATTTTTGAGGCAGTGGCAGAAATGCCCCGGCTTTGATTGCTAAGGCTCCGGTTCTATTTGTCAGGTAGGCTCCGGAGCCTTGTTCTTTTGCTTGTCTCTCCATTTTTTTGCTCTTTCTGCCTCTTTTCTTCTTTCTTCGAGGACTTTTTCATATTCTTTCAGGGCTTCCGGGTCACCGGCTTTCGCTGCTTCCTCAATCGCTCTGGCTTTCTCCTTTCTTTTCCGGTAGGATTTTTTATTGCTTTCCCTGTCACGTTCTCTTCGTGCTTTTTCTTTTGCCAGAATCTCCTCATACTGTTTTTGTGCCTCTTCATCTCCGGTTTCCGCAGCAGCCTTGATTCTGGCTCTTTCCTCTTTCCGCTTCTGGGAAAACCTTCTGGCATTCGCCCTCTTTCTCTCCCGTTTTTCTTCCTCTTTATTTTTTTGTTGCTCTATCTGCCTTTTTCTTTCCTGTTCCAGTTCTTCCTTGGAGATTGGAACTGGAAACTGACCGATAAAATTGAAATAAATATCAATCCGCTGTGTGCGTTCTGTTCCCCGTCCGCCTTCCGCTTCATGGACTGCGATTCTGTCTATGAACTCATAGAGCATTTGTGGTGTGATTTCATCAAAATCCTGATATTTCTTTACTAGACGGACAAAACAGGCTCCATTTTCTTCTGGTTCTTCCTTTTGCCGGAGTTCCTGTTCCATTTCTTCCACTTTTACTTCCAGTTCCTGCTGTTCGGCATCGTATTCCTTCATCATTCTCTCAAAATGCCTGTCCGGGATTTTCCCTAATACATTTCCTTCATAAAGGTTCTTAATCAGGGTATCCAGTTCCTGAATCCTGCTTTTCGCTGCCTTGATTTCCTTTTGAGACTCTTTTAAATATCTCTCACTGTAGGTATCACTAAGCTGCCCGATCTGCTCCATAAATT
>NZ_JALFPR010000103.1:0-5390 GCF_022785585.1 Oliverpabstia sp.
ATGGGAAATCATGTGGTGAAAGTGCTACGGATCCTGAAAGTATTCCGATAAAGACAGGAATGGGATTTCCCTGAAATAAAGTAATTTGAGTATGGCTGGTAGATTCTGTACAGAACGCCAGCTTTGCTTTGTTTTCTATACAGATAATGAAGCTGCAATTGTAACTATTCAGCAGCCATTATCCCGCGAGGTGTTTTGGCATATTTATGCCAAAATCCCGAGACATACAAGCAAAAATGCCATCACCGAAGGTGATTTTAAATGCGTTTTTGCTCGTAACTGTGAAGGTACTGAATAGTTACCTGCAATTAATGAAGAATAGAACAGCAATGATTTGTGTAATGGAAGAAAGAAGGATATTACAATGGAAGAAACACAGAGACCATGTAAAAGGGTAGTGGATTCTCAGACGGAACAGACGTATCTGATGCGCCCCAATTATCTGAACTGTTATGGAAATCTGTTCGGAGGACAGCTGATGGGCTGGATTGATGAAATTGCCAGTATCGTGGCGATGCGTCACTGCGAGGCGGACATCACGACAGCGGCGATCGATAACCTGAATTTCAAAGAGGGAGCTACTGTAAATGATGTAGTAGTTCTTCGGGGAAAGATTACGTATGTGGGAAGAACTTCGATGGAAGTACGTGTGGACACATATGTAGAAAGTCGTCACGGTATCCGGAAGGTGATCAACCGTGCATATGTGGTAATGGTAGCCGTTGATGAACACCATCACCCGATTCCGGTCCCGGGACTGATCGTCGAGTCGGAAAATGACAGGGCAGAATGGGAAGGCGGAGAAAAACGATATAGGTTAAGAAAACAGCGGAGAAAAGAAGGATTTTAAAAAGAAAATGAAAATGGCTGAGGAAACGTTCTATGACGAATCCTCAGCCATTTTCATTGCAAAAAAGATCTGTAATGTAATGAGCGTTAGCGAGCCAGAAGCGTGCTGGCACGGTTATGGGGAGCGGCGAATGGCGATCATGAACGAAGTTCATGATATAATGATTTTCGCAGATCCATTGTTCTGCTTTTACTTCATATTCTTTACAGCCGTAGACAGCATCAGTTTGATACGGTTCAGCTGGTTTACTTCAGAAGCGCCCGGATCATAGTCGATGGCTACGATATTTGCCTCCGGATGGCTTCTGCGGATCGCTTTGATAACACCCTTGCCAACGATGTGGTTCGGCAGGCATCCGAATGGCTGCGTACACACAATATTCTGTGTACCACCGTGGATCAGTTCCATCATCTCACCGGTCAGAAACCATCCTTCACCAGTCTGGTTACCCATGGATACGATCGGTGAAGCCATGCGGGCGAGATCCGAGATATTTGCCGGCGGATCAAAGTGACGGCTCTTCTTGAACTCTTCGGTAGCAGCACTGCGCAGCCAGTTGATAGCGGCGATACCGGCATTTCCGGTGATAGCTGAAGTCTTCTTAAAGCCCAGTTTCTCATGCTTGAAGTTCTGGTTGTAGAAGCAGTAGCACATGAAGTCAGCCAGATCCGGAACGACAGCTTCGGCACCTTCCTGTTCCAGAAGCTCAGCCAGATGATTGTTGGCAGCAGGAAGGAATTTTACCAGGATCTCACCTACGATACCGACTTTCGGTTTCTTTAAGTTCTCATCGATCGGCAGACGGTCAAAATCGTGGATGATCGTACGGCAGATCTGTTTGAACCGGGTATGACTCAGATGTTTGCCGGATACAAAATCGATACAGATTTTTTCCCATTTTCTATGTAAGCGGTCGGTGGATCCTTTTTTGATTTCATAAGGACGCATGCGGTATACACATTTCATCAGGATATCACCGAAGATACATCCGTAAGCCAGTCTGCGTGCCAGGCCGGGAGTAATCTTGAAGCCGGGGTTGCTCTCCAGACCGCTCAGGTTGATGGAGATTACCGGGATATGTCCCATATCCGCTTTATTCAATGCACGGCGGATGAATCCGATATAGTTCGAAGCACGGCATCCACCACCGGTCTGTGACATGATGATCGCTACTTTGTGCAGGTCGTATTTGCCGGATAACAGTGCCTGCATGATCTGTCCGACAACCATCAGGGACGGGTAGCAGGCATCGTTATTTACATATTTCAGTCCTACATCGACGGCCTCTTTGTTATCATTCGGAAGGACTTCCAGATGATAGCCGCTGGCATTGAAACCTGCCTCCAGAATATTAAAATGCATCGGAGACATCTGTGGGCAGAGGATAGTGTAGTCTTTTCGCATCTCTTCGGTAAATGGTACCCGCTTGATAGAAGAAGGCTGAATCTCCCGTTTCTTTTGCTGTTTCTGTCTGGTTCGAATGGCAGCCAACAGAGAGCGGACACGGATTCTGGCAGCACCTAAGTTGTTTACTTCATCAATCTTCAGGCAGGTATAGATTTTTCCGCTGTTGGAGAGAATTTCCTGTACCTCGTCGGTGGTTACGGCATCCAGACCACAGCCGAAGGAGTTTAACTGGATCAGATCCAGATCGTCACGTTCTTTGACAAAGTTTGCAGCAGCATATAATCGGGTATGATACATCCACTGGTCATTGACACGAAGCGGACGCTCCAGTGGTGCCAGATGAGACACAGAGTCTTCGGTCAGTACGGCGATTCCGTAGGAATTAATCATATCCGGGATACCATGATGGATCTCCGGATCAATGTGGTACGGACGACCTGCCAGAACGATGCCGCGTCTTCCGGTTTCTTCCATATAGCGAAGGGTTTCTTCTCCCTTTCTGCGGATATCGTTTCTCATATGTTCCAGTTCTGCCCACGCAGCATGTGCCGCTTCCAGAACTTCTTCTTTCGGAAGATCGGAGAATTCCTCCACCAGACGCTTTGTGGCTGTCTCTTCATTCGTCAGAGCCAGGAACGGGTTGCGGAAGGTGATGGATGGATCATTTAATTCATCTACATTATTTTTGATGTTTTCTGCATAAGAGGTTACAATCGGGCAGTTGTAATGGTTAATTGCTTCCGGGAACTCGGTACGTTCATATGGAATACATGGATAGAAGATAAACTTCACACCCTGACGAAGCAGCCAGGTCACGTGACCGTGTGCCAGCTTTGCCGGATAACATTCAGATTCACTTGGGATGGATTCGATACCAAGTTCGTAGATCTTACGGTTGGAAGTAGGAGAGAGTACCACCTGATATTTCAGCTTTGTAAAGAAGGTGAACCAGAACGGATAGTTCTCAAACATATTCAGGACTCTCGGGATACCTACTTTACCGCGGACAGCCTGATCGGCATCAAGCGGTGTGTAACCGAAGATTTTTTTGTGTTTATAATCAAACAGGTTCGGGATATTTTCTTTATTTTTCTGTTTTCCGATACCACGCTCACAGCGGTTACCGCTGATATACTGACGACCACCGGAGAAACGGTTGATAGTCAGACGGCAGCTGTTGGTACATCCCTTACAGTTTGCCATGCTGGTGGTGTATTTCAGATCATTGATTTTGTCGATGGAGAGCATGGTTGTATCTTTGCCATCTTCGAAACGTTCTCTTGCGATCAGAGCGGCACCGAAAGCACCCATGATACCTGCAATGTCCGGGCGGATCGCTTCACAGTTGGCGATTTTTTCAAAGCTTCGCAGTACCGCATCGTTATAGAATGTACCACCCTGTACGACAATATTTTTACCAAGCTCAGAAGCATCAGAAACTTTGATTACTTTATATAACGCATTCTTGATAACAGAGTAAGCGAGACCGGCGGAGATATCTGCAACGGAAGCGCCTTCTTTCTGAGCCTGTTTTACTTTGGAGTTCATGAATACGGTACATCTGGTACCGAGGTCGATCGGATTCTCTGCGAATAAAGCTGCTTTTGCAAAATCCTGTACACTGTAGTTCAGGGATTTTGCAAAGGTCTCGATGAAGGAACCGCATCCGGAGGAACAGGCTTCATTTAACTGTACGCTGTCTACGGTGTGATTCTTGATCTTGATACATTTCATATCCTGACCGCCGATATCGAGGATACAGTCGACCTTTGGATCAAAGAAAGCGGCCGCATAATAGTGAGATACAGTTTCAACCTCGCCCTCATCAAGCATCAGAGCAGCTTTGATCAGTGCTTCACCGTAACCGGTGGAGCAGGAGTAGGCGATCCGGGCAGTGTCCGGCATCTGGGAATAGATTTCCTGGACGGCACGGATGGTGGTTGCCAGTGGATTCCCGTTGTTGTTGTCATAGAACGAATACAGCAGGGAACCATCTTCACCGACCAGAGCGGCTTTTGTTGTGGTGGATCCTGCATCGATACCAAGGAAACAGTTGCCTTCATAGGAAGCCAGATCACCAGTGGCTACGTTGTACTGACTCTGGCGTTCGTTAAACGCATCATAGTCTTCCTGGGAAGCGAACAGCGGTTCCATACGTGCAACTTCAAAATCCAGTTTGATAGACTGTGCCATCCGTTCTTTCAGAGCAGACAGAGATACGGAAACCTCTTCTTTGGCATTCAGTGCGGAACCGATTGCTGCAAACAGATGAGAATTTTCCGGAACGATGGTATGCTCTTCATCAAGTTTCAGAGTACGGATAAAGGCCTGTTTTAATTCGGACAGGAAATGCAGCGGACCGCCAAGAAATGCGATATGACCGCGGATCGGTTTTCCGCAGGCCAGTCCACTGATGGTCTGGTTGACAACTGCCTGGAAAATAGAAGCAGATAGGTCTTCTTTGGTAGCACCGTCGTTGATCAGCGGCTGGATGTCCGATTTTGCAAATACGCCGCAGCGGGCTGCGATCGGATATAGAGCCTGATAGTTTTTTGCATATTCGTTCAGTCCGGTAGCATCGGTCTGTAACAGGGAAGCCATCTGGTCGATGAAGGATCCTGTACCACCGGCACAGATACCGTTCATGCGCTGTTCGATGTTGCCGCCCTCAAAGTAAATGATTTTGGCGTCCTCGCCGCCAAGCTCGATGGCTACATCTGTTTTTGGGGCAAGTTCCTGCAACGAGGAAGAAACTGCAATTACTTCCTGTACAAAAGGAACTTCCAGATGATTGGCAAGAGCCAGTCCGCCGGAACCGGTGATAATCGGATGTACGGTCATCTCTCCCAGTTTATCAATGGCTTTTGACAGAAGGGAAGCCAGAGTTTCCTGAATATTGGCAAAATGCCGTTCATAGTCAGCAAACAGAATCTGATGAGACTCATCCAGAATGGCAATTTTAACCGTTGTGGAACCGATATCGATTCCCAGGGTATAATTTGGTGTGTTGTTTGTTGTAGCAGTAATAACTGCCACCTCCTTTTCTGTATGTATATGTAACTATTCAGTAGCCACTGTCCCGCGAGGTGTTTTGACATGAATATGTCAAAATCCCGAGACATACAAGCCAAAA
>NZ_JALFPR010000151.1:0-20139 GCF_022785585.1 Oliverpabstia sp.
CTTAAGTCCGCATGATATCCCGTCTGTGTTACTGTTTACTCCGTTCCAGACATCACGCTGCGCGATACACCGAATCTTTGCTGATCGGTAACTATTCAGTAGCCACTGTCCCGCGAGGTGTTTTAACATGAATATGTCAAAATCCCGAGACATACAAGCCAAAATGCCATCACCGAAGGTGATTTTTTATGCGTTTTGGCTCGTAACTGTGAAGGTACTGAACAGTTACGCTGATCGCATAGATTCGTGCGATATGGCCCGGTTTTTTTGTGACCTTCGCTCACGAAAAACTCCTCGTGGAATATTACCGGATCGCTGCCACAATCGCCCGTTCCATCACATATGCTGCCAGGGTTCCCGCCACATTCAGATCCGCTTCCACATCTCCTGCGGATGCCGCGTAGATACTGTCGCCGTCTGCCATGGTTCCTACAGGGTTGATGCACCGTGCATAGGCATTTCTGGTCATAGATGCGATCTTATTCATCTGTGCTTTATTGAACTTTCCGTTAGTGAACACTGCTCCGATCGTTGTATTGCCGGTAAAGAGATTCTCTCTCCTCCCCATCTTCCAGAGTTCTTCGCAACTGTCACCAAAAGACGTTCTATCTGCCGTAAGAAGTCCGGCGATCTTTTTTCCGGTGGATGGATCAAAGATATCCCCCAGTGCATTGACCGCTACAACAGCTGCCATCCGAAGTTCTCCCAGCTCTACGGCATACATACCGAGACCGGATTTCATCGCACGCTCCATGCCACAGATCTTACCTACTGTAGCACCGGTTCCGGCGCCCACACTGCCGCAGGAAGGATTGCCGCCTGCCAGCGCTTTCTCACAGGCCGCATATCCCATTGCACTGTCCGGCCGGACAGTGGCACTTCCGTAACCCAGGTCATAGATACAGGACTGGCACACCAGCGGAACCCTGGCATAGCCTGTCTCAAACCCGATTCCGTGGTCTTCCAGGCAACGCATCACACCGTCTGCTGCTGCCAGTCCATAGGCGGATCCGCCGGATAAAACGATCGCGTTGATCGGGTTATCCGCTGTAACCGGAGAAGTCAGCGGAGTTTCCCTGGATGCCGGTCCTCCACCACTGATATCCACTCCGACAACCGCACCCTTCTTATCAAATAAAAGTACAGTCACACCGGTTTTTGCCTCGTCACTCTGGACATTACCGATGGAAACCTCCGGCATATCCGTTATTGCTATTTCACGTATTCCCTTCATTACTCTCACTCTCCTGATAAATAGAAATCCTGATACAAGAAGCATGCCGGACTTCCTTCCCGAAATCTTCCGGCATGCTTCTTATCATGTAAAATGTTCTTTTTTGTATCCTCTGATTATTGCTTAGATTCTGTGTAATGCCGCACTCAGCGCTCTTGAGATTGCTCCTGCCAGGATAAAGCAGACGATCGCCTCAATCAGTCCCTGTACACCGACGAATGCCACAACAAAGGTAAACGGGTTACTCACTCCCAGAGATGTCACAAATCCCTGGATATAATCTGTATGATAAAAAATCAGCACAAGCGCACTCATAAAAAACAGAGTGTTCAAAAGCGGGCAGGCAAGACTCGCCACCAGATAGGCACCATTTTTCATTTTTCCGCGGACCGCTTTAAAAATCAGTCCTGTGATCCATCCTTCCAGGAGTCTCGGAACGATACATACCACTGCGGTTCCCAGCGGATTGATGCTGAATAACATGGTTCCGAAAGCACCCATACCGAAGCACTGCATAAAACTGGTGATACCGAATGCCAGTCCGCAGATCGCACCGCCCAAAGGTCCGAGAATCATCGCCCCAACTGCTACCGGTACCGTCAGAAACGTAATAGATAATCCAAGTGTCCGGAAATATCCCAGCGGGGTAAATGCCATAACGAAAATAATGGTCACCATCAGTGCCAGTTCCACCAGATACCGTGTCCGTGATGCATGTGTGTTGTTCATAGTTTCTTTTTTCTCCTCTTCCGTCCGATGAAACGGCATACCACCATAAAATACAGCTATACGTTCCCTGTCTCTCGGCTCATTAAATTATAGAATATTGGGAATAAAACTGAACATCAGATACCTGTGAAATAACAGACATACAAACAGACAGCTGTATAACATCTGCATATTCATACAGCTTCGGATAAGATTTCATGGATCCTCCGCATAGTTGCCGCCTGTAAATGGTCGGCACCATCATCGTTTCCAAGTTTTTAAAAATATTATCAAAATGGTTGATGCGTTTTCACACAGGAATAACGTTCTTTTCTACTATACCATCATTTTCTTAAATAGCAACAAAAATTTCCGGAAAACATTGTATTTCTTTCGGAACATACCGGAACGGAATATCGCTTGTTGCTTGCGTAAATCAAAATTGATCCACCAGACCAATTATTGATATGCAACGCAACAAGAGAAACTATGACTCACGAATTTTACTCGTTATGCGACGTAAAAAAGCGGTACCAGAATCTTTCCCGATTCTGATACCACCCGATTTTAATCTTTAATATAATGTTTCTTTTAATTTTGCAATGGTCTGTTCCCAGTCCGGAACAAGCATATCCTGTTTCTTCACATAGATAACTTTATACATATTATCATATGGAATACGGTCTTTTACCAGTTTGTACTGTAACAGGGATGGAGACTTCGCAAGCAGAGACCACATCTCATCTTCCGGGATGTTATGAGTTACCAGCGGAAGAACATCTTCAGCAAAACTGTACAGTTCCGGAAGGCTCATATCCTTGATCTTTTCCATCATCTTGGTCAGAACGGTTCTCTGACGTTCGGTACGCTGATAATCGGCATTACCGACATAGCGGATACGCGCATAGGCTACTGCCTGTATACCGGAGCAGGTCTTTGTCCCACCTTTTATAAAGTAATAGCTGTTTGGATCCAACTTTCTCAGATTACACATCTCTGTGATGTAATTATTGGCAACTCTCACTTCATCATCGGAAAGTGTCAGTTCCACACCACCCAGCTTGTCAATGATATCGATCATGCTGTTAAAATCAACAGATACATAACGATCCACCTGAACCTTGTAGTTCTGTGTCACTGTTTCCAGAAGCAGCGGACCGGCACCATTGGCATGGGCCGCATTCAGTTTTCTCATACCGATACCGGGAATATTCACATAGGTATCACGCATCAGAGAAATCATGCTGATCTGCTTTTTCTCATAATTCAGAGACATCAGGATCATACTGTCTGAGTTTCCTGCCCAGGACTTGTCACGGCGGTCAACCCCTACCAGCAAAACGTTATATACATTTCCGTCATTTGTAACCGGTTCTGAATCGGCAAACTCGGCCAGTTTTGCATCCAGTTCCCGTTGTTCTTCGTCCGATAAAACTTCTCCGGTTGCATCTTCCGGATTCACTTCATCTTCAGCAGTTGTATCTTCCCCTACGTTTGTAAAGTCTTTCATCGCATCTTCATCCGATGTGTAATTACTGGATCTGTAGAATCCATGAGTAACTCCGTAAACAGCTCCGACCGCACCCAGGATCAGAACTACGATCACTGCAAGAGCAATCAGCAGAGCTTTTTTCTTTGATGAATGTTTTTTCATAATTTTTCCTCATTTGTACTGTCGCATCGCAACAGTTCCGTTACTGAACCACGATTGTCAGTTTTGCTTCGTTGGAACGGTTTCCGTCCGTATCAACGACGTAATACGTCTGCTCATAAGTGCCTGGAGTGTCTTTATCGAATGTGTCTCCGGAAATCTCGATCCGCTTGTACAGAGTTTCTTTGCTGTCCTTATCATCCGTTACACTTTCCACATAAGAGATACGGTTAATCGACTCTCCTTTTTTGATCGTCACACGGTTTGTTGACAGTTTGATCCTCGGAGCTTCCGCCGAAAGATCATCTGTGGAATCGTCTTCCTCACTGTCATCTTCTGATGTTGTGTCAGCGCTTGCCGCCTCCGTGTCAGATCCGGCATCCGGTGTCACTGACGGAGTCGGAGTTGGCGTATCTGTCGCTTCCGGTGTTACAGAAGGCTGTGCATCTGCACTCTCATCTGTTGCCGTTTTCTCTGTGGCATCTGATGTTGCTGCCTGGTCATCTGCAGCCGCACGATACGTTACTACTTTATTTGCTTTTCCCACATTGTTGCGGGAGTCTCTTGCAACATATACAATCGTAGCAGTCTGTCCGTCTTCGTTGGGATATACGCTCTCAACAACCAGGCTTTCTGTCACATCACCATCTTTATTATCTGTCGCTGTCACTCCGTCCAGAAGTCCGTCATAGCTGTCACCTGCTGTATACACGATCTCGTTATCCTGGAACTGGATCTCCGGCGGCGTATTGTCTTCCGAAAACTTCATAAAGCCCACAAAGCCCATCAGTCCAAGACACAGAATCACCATAATTGCTATGATACCTTTTTTCATTTCTTTTTCCACGCCTTCCTCTGTTTAATCTTCATGTCCATACTTGCCGTATTTTCCATATTTTCCATAGTATTTGCCATAATATTTACCGTAGTAGCCCTGTCTGGACATATCTACTTTATTCAGAACAACACCAAGGATCGGACAGTTACTCTTTTCCAGCTGCTGCTTTACCTCCTGTGCAAACCGATAACTGATCACACCGGATTCGATGACGATCATCGCACCATCACATTCTTCCGCGATAATCGCGCTGTCGATAACGCTTCCCAGAGGCGGGGTATCGATCAATATGTAATCATATACTTTTTTGAGGGAATCCAGCATCGCTTTAAAATGACGGCTTCCAAGCAGTTCTGCAGGATTTGGCGGAACCGGTCCGGCAAATATAATGCTCAGATTCTTTACATTGGTGGAGCAGATCACATCGATCAGAGGTGCCTGTTTGGAAAGATAGTGGGTCAGTCCTTTTACAGAACTTCTCACTTTTGTTCTTCCCACCGGTGCAGATTGTCTCATATCCGCATCGATCAGGATCACTTTCTTTTCAGCTTCTGCCATGGAAACTGCCAGATTCATGGTCACACTGCTTTTTCCTTCATTTGGTGTACAGCTTGTTACTGCGATCACTTTTTTATCTTCTCCACAAAACTGGAGATTGGTACGGAGAGACTTATAGGCTTCTGTTCCGCTGTAGTCCATCTCCTGCACTTTAATTTCTACATTTTCCACAGCTTTTTATCTCCTTTTATGTTTTTTCGCACGTTTTTTCTTCTTTTTATCCGTCTGTAACAGAGGAATGGTTCCCAGAGTACTAAGCTGCAGATAACGTTCTACATCCTCTGCTGTCTGAATGGTATCATTCATAATAAAGCGGATCAGGATAATGGCAACTGCGATCATACATCCCAGGACACCACCGATCAGACCATTCTTTGAAACACTCGGACTGTATTTTTCAGCCGGGATATTGGCCTCATCTACAACGTTAACTGCTTCGGAATTCATAACATTCTTGATATGTTCTGCGGCTGTATCACGCACCGCATTGGCAATGTCTCTTGCCATATAAGGATCCTTATCCAGTACGCTGATGGTAATGATACGGGTATCTGTCGTATTGGATACGGAAATCTTTTTTACCAGCTGTTCATGTGTCATATCCAGACCAAGCTGTGCAATGACCGCTTCCGTAACGGTACGGCTCTGGATCATCTCTGCATAGTCTTTTGTCAGCAGGGTACTGGTCTGCATATCTGCGCTGGTCAGTGTATCGTTGTTCTGTTTTGCCAGCACATACATCTTGGTTACGGACTGATACTGAGGGGTGATAAATACTTTCGTTCCTACGATTGCCACCAGACCCAGGACAAGCCCGGACAGGATAATGATTCCCAGGTGACTCAGCAGTACAGAGAAAATCTCCCTCAGATCGATCTCGATCTCATCGTTGTTCATCTGATTTTGTTCCATATTCTTTCTCCTATCTTCCTTCCTCTATGATCTCACGGGGATTTCTGATCAGAATCTTATCTGCATACTCCCGTCCCATAGTCTTCTCCATATATTGGGCACAACGACCCATCTGGGGTTTTCTGTCCCCTGTATTATGTGCATCACTGCCTACAAAATGCAGCAGGTTCTGCTTCATAACCTTTTTACAGAATCTCTTCATACCCCAGCCTTCCACACCGCTGATACTGTCCGCATTCATCTGTATGTATGCGCCCATATCCACCAGCTGTTCGAGATGTTCCAGATTCTTTCTGATAACCGGATAGCGTTCTGCATGTGCAATGATCGGTTCATATCCGTTGCTGATCAGCTCATAACATCTTTCCTGAATAAAACGAAAATCATGTGCTTCGGAAAATTCTGTCAGTACAAACCGCGTATCTCCCATGGTTGGTCTTTTCCCTGCATTCAGAGTTTCTACCATATTCAGATTGGCGTGAAACTCGCATCCCAGAATGAGCCTGAGATCCGGTGCAATCTCTTTTGCTGCCTGCTGAACCTGAAGATACTGCTGCCTGATCTTTTCCATCGGTGCCTCAAACATCCTTCTTCGAAAATGCGAAGTTGCGAAAATCGTCCGCACTCCATCGTTATATTCCATCTGAAGGATCTTTTTTGTGATTTCAATCGTATCCGCACCATCATCCACATGAGGAATAATATGTGTGTGGATATCATACAAACCTTTCATATACTTTCCTTTCTGTTCTTTCTGCTCGCAATCGTTTTTATTATACAAAAGCTTCTTATATTTGACAAGCAAAAGATTGCACAAAAAAATTAACAGAATCTTTTATTGTTGCTGGGCACGGATTGGACAGTAATCTTTTATTTCATGATCCTCCATGCCATCCAGACTCCGGCGATCCCTCCGGTCAGTTTTCCTGCCAGAAGTGCTCCTGTCGCCGGAGCATCCACACCGAGAACAAATCCCAGATGTGCCGCCACCATAGATGTGCCACATACCAGAAGGGCTGCATTCATGACGATTTCTCTTTCGTTCATCCGCTTCATATCTGCGATTACCGGCAGTGCGCTTACTATTCCCACCAGCAATCCTGCCGTACCGTTCCTTCCAAGACCGATTTTTTCTCCGATCCATTCCAGCGGATTCTTTAACAGCCTCTGCAAAATTTCCGCAAATGGCAGACTGCCAAGGAGAACGATTCCGATTGAGGAAACCACCTTCAGTGCCTCATCCAGAGGAGTCAGGCCGGGAAGCAGCTGCAGACCCGTCATATAAGAAAATGCTCCAAGCGCAATTCCTATAGTACCCGCACTGCGGATCACCGTTGCAAATACCCGAAACCCATGGATCATTCCGTCCGGAAACCGGGAAATTCCAAAAACCAGAAGAACCGCAAGAATCAGAACCGGAATGCTCTGAAAAAGCAGTTTTCCCAGAGAAACACCGCACATCAGACCACCTGTCAGGATTCCCACCGGAAGCATGCATAAGCCTGCAAGAATCCCTTTGGCAAACAATGGTTTTTCCCGTTCTCCCAACATTCCCATTCCAACAGGGATCGTGAAAGTAATGGTGCATCCAAGGGTTGCTCCCACGATAATCCCACCGTATCGGCCGATTGCCGGATCCTGTGCCAGTTCTTTACAAAGCTGATAGCCGCCCATATCAATAGCCAGCACACCACCCAGCATCCCAGGATCAAGATGAAGGATCCTGTAAAGCGGAACAATCGTATGTTCCAACCCCAGTGAAAGTAACGGTGTTATACAGATCAACCCAGCCATAGAAAGCGCCGTCGGTCCGAGAAGTTGAAACCCATCCTCGAATCGTCTGCCCAGACCGAACTTATTTCCCGCAAGCTGATCCACGCCGCCGATCAGGGCACAGATTGCCATCACCCACATCATTATCTTATCCATTTTTCGTTCTCCCCCGTCATCTTACTATTATTTTTCCGTACATGTGTGTAATAGCCACAACGTATTTTTCATACAATGAAAGCAAATATGCTGCACATCCCCACAATATTCTCCATCCGCATGCAGTACCACCGGCTGATCCAGTTCCATCACGATCTCAGATCCGTCTTTCACATCAAATCCACGGATTCTTCCCTGTTTTCCCATTGCCAGCAGCGGAAGCAGGAAAAATGTTTTCCATTTTGGTATTCCGGACGCACTGCTCAGAGAAATCTTTCCATCATCCGGTACACTTTCCGGTGCCATCGGAACCCCGCCGCCTTCTGCCCTCAGATTCATGGCGGCAGCAAAGATCATATTTTCATAACTCTCTGTTTCCCCGTCTGTCGTTACATTCGCCTGAAAGGTTCTCATGGAAAACAGAGTCTGAACTGTCAGCATCAGATACGTCAGCTTTCCCAGGTGAAATCTGTTCAGGATCTTTTTCAACTTTGAATGCAACGCCTTCTTACATACAATCGCATCCAGACCGGCACCTGCACTGATACCGAAGATTCTTGGCTTCTCACACCCTTCCCAGCTTACTTTCCCAAGATCGATCCGCTGCAGTTTTTCTCCGTTTTGTTCCTGGTCGATACAGGCTGTGATTTCCCGCAGATCTTCTCTGGTATTCCGAAGGATTCCGAGATTTCTGGCAAAATCGTTACCGGATCCTGTGGGAATCACACCAAGGCGGACACGGTCAAAATCCGTAATGCCATTCAGCACTTCATTGATAGTTCCGTCTCCCCCTACCACCAGCAGATAGATGGGTCCTTCCGGAATCTTTCCACAGATCTGTCCGGCAAGCTTCACTGCATGTTTTTCATAACGGGTCAGATATGCGTTATATGATATTTTATTTTCCTGTAAATATTCTTTTGTTTCCTTCCATACCGCCACTGCACTTCCGGTACCGGCACCGTTATTTACAATAATCTGTATCTTATTCATAATTTATTTTTCCTTTGTTTTTTACTCAATGGTTTTATTGTACCGCAGCCAAAGGCTTTTTACAATCGATAAAATCTGTGCTACAATATTTACCGGATTTAATAATAATCTGTAACACCAATCATATCTTAAAGGAGTTTATTTATTTTATGCAAATTACATTTCCTTCTTATTATAAAAAGTTTTCCTGTATCGCAGATGCCTGTCCGGATACCTGCTGTGCGGGATGGCAGATTATGATCGATGACAAAAGCCTGAGCAAATACCGCCATTTTCAGGGATCTTTCCGGAATCGGCTGCATAACGATATCAACTGGAAAGAACATGCCTTCCGCCAGTACGGGCATCGCTGTGCATTTTTAAATGAAGAAAATCTCTGTGATATGTATATAGAAGCGGGATCCGGGATGCTCTGTGATACCTGCCGCAGATATCCACGGCACATCGAAGAATTCGAGGGTATGCGGGAAATATCCCTGTCCCTCTCCTGTCCGGAAGCAGCACGGATCATCCTCTCCCAAAAAGACCCGGTTACTTTTCGAACTTTTGAAAAAGAAACTGCCGAAGAAACCTATGAAGATTTTGATTACTTTCTGTTCAGCGCACTGATGGATACAAGAGATTATCTGCTCACTGTGCTTCAGGATCGCAATGTTCCGGTACGATATCGGATGGCAAAACTTCTGGTGTGCACCCATGATTTTCAGCTGGCGGTGAATAAACAGGAACTTTTTTCCTGGGAAACGATCCGAGCACGCCATGAACAGTCCGGTTTCTCTTCTGCTTTTCGAAAGAAAATTTCCGGTCGGTGTTTTCCGGATATGGATCGGGTCGATCTGATGAAACAGATCTGGAAAACCATCGTTCCGAAACTGGAGGTTCTCTCACCGGACTGGACCGTTTTTTTAAAGGATACACTGATTTCTTTGTATCACACCTGTCCGGAAGAAACATCCTATATGGAACTTCTCCTTGATTTTCAGGATACTTTCCCGGAATGGCAGATACAGAAAGAACAGTTGCTGGTATACTGGCTGTATACATATTTCTGTGGTGCTGTATATGATGAAAAAATCTTTGCCAAAGGAAAAATGGCGGTGATCTGTACACTCTTCATCGAAGAGCTGGTGCTGGGACTCTATGCCCGGAAACGGGAAAAGCCGGAACCCGGGGAGCTGGTGTCCGTCTGCTACCGATTCTCCAGGGAACTGGAACACTCGGATCAGAACCTGAATACGCTGGAAGAACTGCTGGATCAGGAAGAGGTCTTTTCACTGGAACATCTGATGACACTGTGTAGCATCTGATGGTTGCTGCCGGCATCAAAATTGGTCCTCCGGACCAATTATTGATATATATGCAAAAAAAGCAGGTGGAAATTGTCCAAAAACAATCCCCGCCTGTTCTTTTTTACGCTTTTTATATATAATGATACCAAGGTCAAAAGTTCAGAAATCTGACGCAAGCTTGCTTGCAGGAAGCTTTCTGAACTTGGGACCTGCCAAAAACATGAGTAAGTAGCCATTTTTCAAAGAAAAATGAGCGAATTGCGAATGTTTTTGAGGATTGTGAGAGTACGAAGTACGGAACAATCCGGTATCAAAGGGGGCAAAATACCTTTTGACCCCAACATCATCATATAATTCTGTCACTACACATCAGTACAGCAGGATCGGATATCCCTTATCGATTGTCTCATAGATAATCTTCGCCTGATCCGGCGGCAGATTGATGCAGCCGTGACTTCCTTTGGTTTTATAGGTGTCTCCGCCAAAGCTTGTCTGCCAGCTGGCATCGTGAAGTCCCTGTCCGTAAACAAACGGCATCCAGTAGGTAACCGTGGTATCATATCCATACACATCACTGCTTAAGGTAAACGGACTTGCTTTGTATGCAATCGGCCATGCCCCACGGTATGTTTCTCTTCCTTCTACCGGAAGACCACTGACGATATCAGTCTCTGTCACCAGTGCCCCATTCTTGTACAGCCACAGGTGCTGCTGTTCCAGACTGACTTCTATGTAACTTCCGTTCAGGTCATCCGTTCCGTTTCTGGAATAGCCAGATTTACTGTATACCGGTTCTCTCGTCACAGCTGCCCCACCATCAATATCTGCCAGAAGCTGTGTCAGTTCTCCTTCCTGGTCAACCCGGTAACCATATTCATTACCTTCGATGGTGATCGCTTCACCGCCTGTAGTCGTGAAGGAACGTGGCCGGTAGATAGTATTGTATTTTGTGGCAAGATTCTTGATATACTCCTGCGCCTGTGCGGTATCAACGGATACACTTTCATCGGAAATCACCAGCCAGGAACAGATAGTCGCATTGTCCAGAACCTGAGTTTCTTTTCCGAATGTATACGTTACGGAAACTCCTTTGTACTTTTGCAAAGCAGCATTTAACGTGGTTACTTTTTCCTGTAATTCCTGAGCATCCTGTGTAACAGCTGCTTTCCGGTAGAGATCTGATGTAATATCCACGTTCAGTCCTGTTTTCGGAAAATCCCCTTCAATCTGCGGGCGGATCTGTTCCTCCACATATGCTTCCACAGCTGCCTGATCCATATGATTACCCAGTGTCTCCGGGACTATCACATAAGCACTCTGGTCGCTGTTATATTCCACGTATGCATCGGTTGAATCCACACGGTCTGTGGAAAGCTGAAAGTGTTCCTCCGTCAGTGCTGCAGAAAATGTCTCATCGTTTCGTTCTACCTGATAAGCTACCATAAGATCTTCCTGTTTCGGGAAGAAACCGCCTTCTTTCCAGCGTTTGTCTCTCAGTGTTTCCAGATCCTGTTTCAGCTGTTTTTCGTTGATGCTGTAACCAAGATCACCGAGCGTGGTCTGATAATCCGTTTCCCCGTTTTCCTGAAAAGTAACCGGTACTTTCTTAAAATCATCTGCCAGCATCCCTGCCGTCTCTTCCACACTGCGTCCGGATACATCCTCGCCAAAAATCTTGATCCGGCTTCCCATGGTTTTTGTTCCCATATAGTGTGCATAACCAAACAATCCTGCTACCAGTCCCGCCATAACAAGCAGGCAGACAACCAGCAGGATGATATATATTTTTTTTGACTTTTTTTTACTCTTCATTCGTCTTTCTTCCCTGCCCTTTTTTCTGTTGTTCTGACATCATCTGTCTAGATCCGTAACTGTTCAATGTCTTCACAGTCACGCTTATTATACTATACATTTATGAAAAAGAAATAATGAAAATATAACAATTTTCTTTCTTCATAGAACGCTTTTTTACAGGTTGACGAATCTTTCTGCAGACTGAAATTTATCAGATTATTTCTGTACATATTTCTCTTTCAGTTCTTTCACTTTCGCCAGGTATGCCTGGTCCTGTTTTCTCTTCAGAAGTTCTGCACGGATCGGATCCTTTACTTCAGCAAATCCGGCTTCTTTGGCTTCGTTTTTCTTCTCAACCTTGATCAGATGATAACCAAACTGAGTTTTTACCGGTCCTACCACATGTCCCGGTTCTGCCTGGAAGGCTGCGTCTTCGAATTCTTTCACCATCTGGCCTTTTCCGAATTCACCCAGGTCACCGCCCTGTGCACCGGATGGGCAGGTGGAGGATTCTTTTGCCGCTTCTTCAAAAGTCTTTTCCCCGTTCACGATGGATTCCAGAATAGCTGCACATTTCTCTTCGGAATCGGTCAGGATATGCTTTGCATTTACCGTAGCTCCTTTTACAAACTGTGCTTTGTTCTGTTCATAGTAATCTTTCACTTCCTCATCAGATACACTGACACTCTCGATAGTCTCTTTTAATACCATCTGTACCAGGATATCCTGTCTTGCATTTTCCATTCCTTTTTTATATTCTTCAGTCTCATCAAGCTTCTCATCTTCTCCGCATTTTGCCAGTGCATGGAAAGTGATCAGCTGTTCTTTGCAGTGTTCTTTAAACTGTGGATTGGATGCATATGCCTGCTGCTCCTTCGGCAGGTGTCCGATAAATGCCTGCAGTTCTTCTTCGGTGATCTGGTGTCCGGCTACCACTGCCAGTACGTTCTGTGCCATAATATTTTCTCCTTTGCTTTCCGGATCCGCTGATGTTGTTTGTATCGGATCCTGCGAGGTATTTTGCCACGGGATATCGGTATAACAATTGTTTCCCGTACCATGTCGCGTGGGTTTTATTATAAAAGAAAAGGACAAAATATGCAAGGGCAGGCCATGAAGTGCATGATTTTTCACACACACTCTAAATCAGTTTTCGTTTTCTTGCTTCATTCACCGCCGCTGCTTTTCCGTTCACACCGAGTTTCCGGTAGGTTTCCCGACAATGATACTTCACCGTCACTTCCGCCAACCCCAGCTGTCCGGCTATCTTGTTCATGGAATCTCCCTCTGCCTGCATCCGCAGAATCTTCCGTGCGGTATCGGAAAGTGTGACTTCTCCCTCTGCTTTTATTCTGAGATATCCAGGGTACATCTGCGCCATCCTTTTTCCTTCTTCCAGCACCTGTCTGTGAAAGTGTGGATCGGTCCAGTATATCTCTTCCCTGCTTTTTTTC
Source organism: Oliverpabstia sp. (assembly GCF_022785585.1). NCBI lineage: Bacteria > Bacillati > Bacillota > Clostridia > Lachnospirales > Lachnospiraceae > Oliverpabstia > Oliverpabstia sp. The sequence continues at coordinate 13,361 of NZ_JALFPR010000151.1, forward strand.
AGAAGGGGCAGCCACAGACCAGCCTCTTTTGTCAGGATCCTGACAAAATGATAGGATTCAGCTTCGCTGACAGCCTCCTGCAACAGATTCTTCCACTCTTTCCGATCCATCTTATAACAGGTCACTGCCAGAAGTAACGTACTTTCTATCCGGATATATGTCCGTTCCATCTCTTTTGCATAGTAGAGCAGCTGCTGTAACAAATTATATGCTGCCTCGTATCTTCCCTGTTGCAGATAGACACGCACCTTTGTTACATATCGGAATCGTTCCAGAATATAGAACTCTCTGTTTTCATCCGGTGCGCTCTCAAGCCACGCCAGGATCTCCGCTGTATCTCCCCGATACAGATGCAACCGGCACAAAAATGTATCTATGTTCGCAATCAGCTTCGGTGCTTCTTTTTTACATCGTTCCCGAAAAGTCTGCATCACATGAAGCGCCTCTTCCAGATCCTGACGAATCAGATACATCCAGCAAAGGAGTCCATTTGCTACGAAGACCTGTTCGATTTTTCCTCCGCTTTCCGCCTGCATCCGTCCTTTCTGGATCAGTGCCATCACCTCATAATCATCCTGTCCTTTTTCCAGATAGCTTTCTGCCAGTGCCAGCGGAACCAGCCCTTTTCCATACTTTCCAAGCACAAATTCTATGATCTTTCCAAGGCTTACGGCCAGTTCTCTGTCCTTGCGGCTCCACTCACAGAAGTCTTTTCCTCCATTCATCATCGAGGGCAGATTGCTGGTTACAGAGAGTTCCGGGATGTGTACTTTCCGGTCGGTGATCAGGACACCTGCCGCCCGCAACAGCTCCGTCATTCCGCTGATGCCACGATGGGGAAGGGAAATATCCAACGTGATCAGCCGTCCTCTGGCTTCCCGTGCATCACTTCCCTCTGCCCGTTTCTGATATTCTTCCAGTTCATGATACCAGCGCTCACTTTCATCCACATTCATAAGAATCGACTGCAACAGGCTCATTCCCATCATAAGTACCGGATTCTCCCGGATCAGATCCTCCGGAAGCTCCAGATAATAATTTCGCAGTTCATAATAATTACCGATAGTTGCATTTTCCCTGGCATTCGCCACCAGCAGCCGGAAGATACTGTCTGTATCATCGTATACCTTGTACATTTCCAGTGCTTTGGCAATCTCGCCCTCCATCTCATAATACAGACCTGCGTTATAATACAGACGGCTGATCTGTTCCGGAGAGCGTTTTTTATGCAGCCGCTGTTCCATAGACCAGCGCATGGCATCCTTGCAACGCCAGACACCGTCTTTTTCCCCCATTTTTGCAAAAAAATTGCCGGTTTCCATCCCCTGTGCCAGCATATGCTCCACATGTTTGTTTCCGGTGATCATCGCCGCCAGACTCACCGTAAAATCTTTGACAATGGAAATATCCATAAAAAATTCCTGCAGTTCTGTATCCCACTGATCATATACATGACTCTCCAGGTACGTCCAGACCGTACGCATCGTGGCTTCCAGATTCCCGTTTTCCATCACAAAGATCCGCAGGGACATGGGATTCCCTCTTCCCACAGCCCATGCTTTTTCCAGCTGTTCCTCTGACACCTGCAGTCCATATCTTTCCAGATACTCATCCTGCTGTTCTCTTGTCAGGCAAAAATCTTCTTCCCCGATCATTACGAAAGAATATTTCATCCGAAGGGACAGAAGCCACGCCGGAAATGGGGCACGGGAGATCAGTACCACCCACAGATCATTTCGTTCCATCCATTCCTGGATTTTCTGATAATAAGCATCTTTCAGCCGGATATCCGAGATTGCGTAAAGATCATCCAGCACGATCACCGGTGCCGTGATTTTTTCACTCTCCAGATCATCCGGCGTCGTATTCAGTGCAGAGACATAAAAATATTCTTTTTTCTCGAGAAAATGCCGGATCAGAGAAGTTTTCCCCACGCCGGTAACACCATACAGATAAGCAGGAAGTCCCGCCTGATACGCCATCCGTAATTTTTTTTCGGCCGCTGCCGGCCACAGATATACGTCTCCAGTTGTTCTCATCATGCTTCTCCCCCTGTACTATGTTCTTCATTTTTTCTGCAACGGCAGAATATTTCGCCGGGAAGGAACAACATTTTTTCAAATTCTTTTGCACTCAGCGGCATGGAAAACCAGTTCCCCTGTACATGATCGCACCCGGAAGTTTTCAGTACCTCTACCTGTCTTGCCGATTCCACGCCTTCACAGAGAACCTGGAAACCGAGGCTTTTCAACATCCCGATCATCTGTCGCAGAAAACCGATACCACGGTAATCTTTTTCACACTTTTCCATGAACCCGCGTCCCAGTTTTACATCATTTAACGGGACATCTGCAATCAGATTAATAAAAGAAGATCCCACACCGAAGTTATCCAGTGCTGTATGGAAACCGGCCTCCTGTAGAGAACGCAGAAGATCTTTGATATTTTCATACCGGATCGTATCCGTCTCCTTCAGTTCCATCTCCAGCATCCCGGGATCCACTTTATATTTTTCCAGAATCTCCAGATACCGTCTGGTTGTCTGTGGATCTTCCGCATGCAGCGCTGATACATTGACCGAAACCGGCACCGGTGTGATTCCGCTTCTTTTTGTTTTTTCCAGAAATGCGGCCACCTGTTCAAATACATAAAAATCAAGTTCCACGATTTTTCCATTTTTTTCATAAAACGGAAGGAAATGTTCCGGTCTCACCACGATACCGTCAGGTCTTCGCCAGCGCACCAGAGCCTCTGCTCCCACAATCTTATAATTATGTAACGAAATCTTCGGCTGGAAATAGATCTCGAACTCCCGCTTTTCCATGGTCTCATCCATCAGCAGTTTTACTGCGGTTTCTCCCTTGTTTCCGGTATCTAAAGGGATCAGTTTTTCCCCTACTGCATACTGGTTTCTTCCCGCAATCTTCGCCCGGTACAAAGCAAGATCTGCATGTTCAAGAAGCTGTTCGTAACTGTAATCGCCCAAACCTCCCGGCAGAAAGCAGACACCAACACTGCAGCTCATGACAAAATCTCTTTTTGAAAACGTCAGTTTTCCCACTCTTTTCACCAGTTCACTGACTTTCTTTTCCAGTGCTTCCCGGCTGATTTCCTTTAAAAACACGACGAATTCATCTCCACCGGTACGGATCAGAATATCCTCTTTGCGGAAAAAGCTCTGCAAAAATCCGGAAAATCCAATCAGCACTTCATCCCCGAACAGATGACCATACACATCATTTACATTTTTAAAATGATCCACATCCAGCATCAGAAGGCCGGAAGAAGCATCCATCCGTTTCTCCCGCAGGTACTCGTTCACCAGAAGCTTTCCGGTATCATGGTTATACAGTCCTGTCATGGAATCTCTTCTTGCCTTATCTTCCAGAAGTTCTTCTCTTTTCCGTATCTCCGTGATATCTCTGATGCAACCGATCACCGACTGGTCACCTACCTCCTTCTGCAATGCATCCAGAAGTACTCTCTTGTAGTGACCCTTTTCCAGAAGCTTCAGTTCCACCGTTCCCAGAGTCTGTCCGAGAAGAAACTCACGCATCTTCTGCACATCTTCCGGATGGATCGTACATATCTGACCCAGCTGACCGAGAAATGGCATAATTCCTTTTTCTTCTTCCAGTTGCTCATTATACAGAACCATTCGATCGCTATCCGGGAAATACTCAAAGACAGAGATTCCCGCATATTTCATCAGTACTTTTAATTTATCCATCCGTTTTTTTCCGGACAGAAAACTTTTTTCTGTATCGTTTATCCTATCTTTTTCCATATATTTTCCCACACTCTTTCTTGAATTTCACCTTTTGTATAATTATAGCAAACGTAAAAGAAAAAAAGAACTATCCAATTGAATAGTTCTTCCTTGTCTTTTCTCATCTTTTTGTTCAGGACTCTTTTATTCCGAAAACCGTCAGTGCCTGACGCGGTGAAATGCCGAGTCCACCTACGCTGATCAACGTATCCTCTGCCTCTAACAAAAGATTTCCCTTCTGAAATCTGACAATCATGCGACCTCCGCTTAAGCCGTCCATCCGCCGGATCTCCATCTCAAGGCTATTGACGGTACGCCATGCAGCTGATCCTGCGTAAATATGACCGTCTGTTTCACTGTAGGCGAAGTCCTTACGCATAGAAAGGACGAATTCCTTTTCTTTTCCACCTTCCACTACTTTCCAGTACATCTTATCGCTTCCAAAAGCAAACCGCATCTCCTGGATCGGACTCGTCTCAAACTGAAACAGCCCGCTTCCGCCAATCAGAACTTCAGCAGAATCCGGCAGCCGGTCGTTCAGAACCGGAACAGACACATACACATGCTTACTTACTTTTTCCTCCATAAAAGGATTTCTCGTTCCTCTGCGTGGTGGAAGAGCAAGCTGTGCAGTATACTCTTTTACAGTTTCTGCAAGCGGTGACGGTGCCAGCTCTCCAGCCTCTTTCTGTACATAGGGAATCAGATCCTCCTGCAGTGCGCTCAATTCCTCCTGTGTCTGCTCTGTGGATGACGTCAGAATCACAATCAAATCAAGATCCGGGAACACAACCCCAAACTGGCCATACGCTCCATCCGCGCGGAAAGAGCCAGGATATCGTCCCATCCAGCACTGATAACCGTAGCCCTGTGCCCAGTCTTTTACATGTCCTTCGGAATCGCCTTCTGTCTCAATCTGCTTGTGGCAGGCGCGTTCGAACCATTCTTTTCGAAGCAGCTGTTTTCCTTCCCACTCTCCCTGTCTGGACAGAAAATACGTAAATTTTGCCATATCTTCCGTCACCATCTTCATACCTCCTCCGCCAAGCTCTGTTCCGTCGCCGAGCAATGCACAGGTCAGAGAAGTGATTCCAAGTGGTTCCAACAGACGCGGTTTCAGAAACTCTGTCACATTCTGCCCTGTCTTTCTCCGCAGAACCGCAGCCAGCATGTTGGTTCCTGCTGTATTATATTTATAAAATGTTCCCGGCTCATGGAGTACCGGATGATGCAGAAATGTAGAGATCCAGTTTTCGGAATTGTCCGAAATCTCCGTCTCGTGACCGCATCCCATGATCAGCAGATGGTGCAGGGTGATTTTTTTAAGATATTCGGAAGGATGTTCCGGCAACAGTTCCGGAAAAATATCGACAATTTTCTCATCAACAGATAAAATTCCTTCCTGCTGTGCAAAACCAATCGCCGTAGCCGTCAACGATTTGCTGAACGAATACAACGGATGGCGGAATTTTTCATCATATGGTTTCCACCATCCCTTTGCCGCACACTGTCCATGGCGAAGCACCATAAAACTATGTAGTTCGATTTGATTTTGTTCCATCCTGTCAAGAAATTTCATAATTCCTTTGGAGCTGATTCCAACTGATTCCGGTGTCACATCTTTAAAGTATCCCATTTTTTATCTCTCCTTAATCGCAAACTTCTCCATAATAAGCATTCTGTCGTACCTGCCACTTATCTTACATTACTTCCCCGATATATATATGTTTAAAATATCATATTTGATAGTAAATGTCAATTCACAAGACACACAAATCTCATTTTCTGAGCAAGGCATATTCTCTTTCCGAATAAAGTATATCATATAATATCATTTGCCGGTGAACGCTAATATAAGTGACAACACCAAAAGAGAGATTTTCATAAAAAAGGCTATGAGTATTTTATGGGTATAAAATACCCTGCCAGCTTTCACTAGCAGGGTTGGTTGGAATCTTTACTTGTAAAGGTCTTCCAGCGTTATTAGCCGAACTTCACCTCTCTCTTGTGCCTGAAGAAGTCCATCTGTGAATCCGCCTTTTGAGAAGATATAGTAGTAATAGTTGTTACCTTTTCCGAAGACTGAGGCATAATCCCGAATCAAATCGAGTTCATCCACACCAATTTTCTCATTTCTGTACTTACACGAACCAATGATATAGTCCTTACCCTCAACGGGTGTTCCAACAATATCAATCTGTGTCTGCTTTTTCTTCTTCGGGTCCGTACCCCACCACTTGCCGATTTCACTCAGTTCAATAGGGAGACTGTCCGAATAATAGAGCAGGTAATCCTGACACATCTTCTCAAAAATCAGGCCCATGTAATCCGGAAGATACTGTTTTACAGCGTGTGGATAGATCTTTGCAATTCTACCAGAGTCAATGGCACTCATATTGATTGGCACAAACCGATACCAGAAACGAAAAAAGTTATCAGCCAGCAGATAGATGGTTTTCTTACCCGGTTTTTCTGTAATCGGTGTTTCTTTCTTAGCAATGCCAAGGTCGATCAGCGTTTTCAGGTACTTAGATACAACCGAATTCTCCTCGCCGACCTTCATCTTGATATCGTTCATTCGGGAAGCACCTTCTGCAATCGCTTTGATGATTGCATTATAAATGGCTGGCTCCCGAAGTTCCTGCTTCAGCAGATTGCCCGGTTCCTCATACAGATAGCTGGAACGGTCAAAGAAATTATCCAGCAGAGCTTCATCCACACTATCTCGCACATCCAGCTTATTAATATAGTGGGGAACTCCCCCCGTGATTCCATAAATCAGGGAATTATCTTCTGCTGACAGATTTGGGTGGAACACAGCGGTTTCCTTATAGTCCAGCGGCTCAATCTTAAACTGGCCAGTACGCCTGCCATACAGCGGACTTTCCTTGCCAAGCACCTGACTCTCCATGAAGCTCATAGAGGAGCCGCAAAGAATCAGGTACATCTTGGACTCTGTCCATTTGTGGTCGATGATGTGCTGCAGCATCGCTGAAATAGCTGGTTTTGC
>NZ_JALFPR010000165.1:0-6204 GCF_022785585.1 Oliverpabstia sp.
TGGTAAGTATGTGTTGATTTTTGATATGCTGGCGGGACGGTTGGAGATTTTTCCGTTGCTGCTGGTGTTCTTTCCGGATACGTGGAGGAAGTTCTAAAAAAGGGTGTGCCAAGACGAACGCCAGAAAGAGAATTGGCGGGCGGACGCCCGAAAGCCGATCGCACTGTCTGCGGCAACGTGGGCAGGGCAACTTTAAGCTAGCCGCTAACTTCGGCTATGGTTCACGAGGGTCAGCTGACCCGCGTGAATTTAGTCGAAGTTAGCGGCTAGTTCAAAGTTCCCCTGCCCATGTTGCCTGAATGTTCCATCCGGGATCTAGCGCGTCCCTTTTTTGCATATCCTATCTACACGTTACAAAACTGACTCTGATACAGCTGTGCATAGAACCCTTTCTTCTCCAGCAGTTCCTCATGCTTGCCGGTCTCCAGAATATGTCCGTCCTTCATAACCAGAATCACATCCGATTCCTTAATGGTAGACAGCCGGTGTGCCACCACAAAACTCGTCCGTCCCTCCATCAGTTTCTGGAATGCTTTCTGGATACGGATCTCTGTCATCGTATCGATGGAAGATGTCGCCTCGTCCAGAATCAGTACCGGCGGTTTTAGTAACATCAGTCTGGCGATACAAAGCAGCTGTTTCTGTCCCTGGGACAGGCTTCCGCCGTCCTCACCCATCACCGTGTCATATCCTTTCGGAAGACGTTTGATAAAACTGTGGGCATGAGCCTGTTTTGCTGCTTCGATCACTTCCTCCCTTGTGGCATCCGGTTTTCCGTAAGAGATATTATCCCGGATCGTACCCGTTTTCAGCCAGGTTTCCTGAAGCACCATTCCGTAACTGGAACGGAGACTTTCCCAGGTCAGATTCTGAATCGGTACACCATCCAGTGTGATCTTTCCTTTATTTATATCATAAAAACGCATCAGCAGATTGATTACTGTCGTCTTACCACATCCGGTCGGACCTACAATTGCCACCCGCTGTCCCGGTTTTACTTCCAGATTCATATGTTCGATCAGTGGCACCTCACTGGTGTACGAAAAGCTTACATCCTCAAATCTCACGCGGCCCTCCACCTGATCCAGCGTCTTAGCATCTGCCGCATTCTCCGGTACCGGTTCTTCGTCCAGAAAATGAAAGATTCTTCCCGCACATGCCAGCGCGTTCTGAAGTTCTGTCACCACGCCGGAGATCTCGTTAAACGGCTTGGTATACTGATTGGCATAATTCAGAAAACTACTCAGCTGACCAACGGTAATTCTTCCCTGGATCGCGGAAAATGCACCGAAAATACCAACGCCCGTATACACCAGTCCGTTGACAAAGCGGGTGGAAGGATTAGTAATGGAAGAGAAGAAGGTCGCTTTCAGGCTGCAGGACTGCAGTCTCTGGTTAATATCATCAAACTGTTCCTCCGCCTCTTTTTCATAGGCAAATGCTTTAACCACTTTCTGGTTTCCCACCATTTCTTCTACCAGAGAAGTCATCTCTGCTCTCGTCTCAGACTGCAGACGGAACATGGTAAATGTACGTTTTGCGATAAAGTTTGCCACGAAAAAAGATAACGGCGTGATCAATACCACGATCAGCGTGATTCTTCCATCGATGGATATCATAAATCCCAGTGTTCCGAGAATCGTCATCACACCGGAAAACAGCTGGGTAAATCCCATTAAAAGACCGTCGGAAAACTGATCCACATCTGTGGAAATTCTGCTGATCGCATCACCCGGCTGGTGCGCGTCCATATAACGGAGCGGAAGAATTTCCATATGGGCAAATACCCGTCTGCGGATATCATCTACGATCTTGTATGTCATTTTATTGGTCAGAAGACTCATCACCCACTGAGATATCGCAGAGATTGCAGTCACCACTGCCAGCTGGAGCAGCACCAGTTTCAGATCCGGGAAGCTTACCAGCCCCTTCTCTATCATACAGTCCACACCTTTACCAATCAGGATGGGCGAATACAGGGTAGCTGCTACTGTGACTGCCGCCAGTACCAGAATACTGACCACCAGATAGGTATACGGGCGGATCAGTTGTAGGACACGGTTTATGGTCTTTTTGTTTTTCATAACTGTGCTACCTCCTGACTGGAAAACTGTGACATACAGATCTCCTTATATACGTTACAGGTTTTGAACAATTCCTCATGCGTTCCTTTTCCCACAAGCTTTCCATCGTCCAGCACCAGGATCTGGTCTGCATTTTTTACGGTTGCCGCACGTTGGGATACCAGGAATACGGTTGCTTTTTTCGTATTTTCTTTGATTGATCTGCGCAGAGCCGCATCCGTTGCGAAGTCCAGGGCAGATGCGCTGTCATCCAGGATCAGGATATCCGGCCCGCCGACCAGAGCTCTCGCGATGGTCAGACGCTGTCTCTGACCGCCGGAGAAGTTCCGTCCGCCGGTCTCCACCTTCTCATCCAGACCTTTCTGTTTCTTCTTCACCACTCCTTCTGCCTGGGCGATTTGCAGGGCTTTCCACAGTTCGCTCTCTTTTGCGTCTTTTTTCCTCCATAACAGATTACTGCGGATCGTTCCCAGGAACAGAACTGCTTTCTGTGGAACCACACCAATCTTCTCACGCAGATGCCGGAAAGTATAAGCTTTCACATCCTGACCGTCTACAGTAACCGAACCTTTTGTAGCGTCGTAGAACCGTGGAATCAGATTAACCAGTGTGGACTTTCCGGATCCGGTACCGCCGATGATTCCAACCGTTTCTCCCGGCATTGCCGAAAAACTGATATCTGTCAGAGAAGCTTCCTGCGCCCCACCATAAGTAAAAGTCACATGGTCAAACACGACTCTCGGTTTCCCGCTTTCCTGCGTATTTTTTTCTTCAGCGCCCTCTTTCATGGAACTGTTTACCCGGAAAACTTCATTAATACGTATCGCACAAGCCAGTGCTCTTGTTACAGCAACAATCAGGTTCGCCAGTGCAACCAGCGCCAGCAGAATCTGATTCATATAATTGACCAGCGCCACAATCTGTCCCTGGGATACGCTGCCGATCTGTACCTGCCAGCCCCCAAACCACAGGATACACAGGATCGCGATATTGACCATCACATAGGTGATCGGGTTCATCAGTGCAGAAATCTTACCGGCATACATCTGTGTATTTTTCAGGTTGCCGCTGATTTCATCAAACTGTTCCGTCTCATCTTTTTCCCTGGAAAATGCACGTACCACTCTGGCACCTACATAATTTTCTCTCGTATGAAGCACGATCTGATCCAAAATACTCTGTACTTTTTTATAGATCGGTACAGTGATACGCATAATCAGATAAATTGCCAGTCCGATTAACGGTACTGCAATCAGGAAAATGATCGTCAGTTTTGCGCTGATAGTAAAAGCCATCACAACTGCTCCGATGACGATGAACGGAGAACGCAGGAACAGACGGAGCATCATATTGACACCGGTCTGCGCCTGGTTGATATCACTGGTCATACGGGTGATCAGTGTCGGCGTTCCGATCTGATCCAGTTCGTTATAGCTCAGGCTGTTGATGTGTCCAAACAGTGCCTTTCTCAGTGCCGTTCCAAATCCCATCGCTGCCTTTGCAGCAAAATACTGCGCCGTCAGAGAACACACCAGTCCCAGCACACCCAGTGCGATCATCAGCGCGCACATTCTCCAGATATACGGCTTGTCACCATTCTGGATACCGACATCGATGATGTTTGCCATAACGATCGGAACCAGCAATTCAAAACTGGCTTCCAGCATTTTAAACAGCGGTGCAATAATCGACTCTTTTTTATACGCTTTCAGATACTGAAGCATCTGTTTCATCTTCGTTTTCCTCCTGCTCTTCTTCGATTTTCGGAGGAACAAGCATTCTCTGGAAAGTATCTGTCAGCCAGCGCAGTCGTCCGATGATATCCTCACGGAACTCGCCCGGAAGCATCCTCCATTTCCAGTTTTCCCCCAGTGTGGATGGATGATTCATTCTTCCTTCGCTGCCACAGCACAACAGATCCCACATCGGAATCACTGCCAGATCGGCAACGCTGGCTTCTGCCGCCCGGATAAAATCCCACGGGATGTCTTCCCACGGGCGGTCATAATTATTCAGATATGCTTTGGAGTACTCTCTCGCCCAGTCGTTCATGCCATAATACCATGCCTTTGTCGTATCGTTGTCGTGAGTTCCTGTATATACGACGCAGTTTTTCTTATAGCGATGCGGCAGATAAAAGTTTGTATTACCGGAATCAAAAGCAAATTGCAGGACTTTCATCCCCGGATATCCTGTCTCGTCCATCAGATCAAAAACTTTCTCATCCAAAGTTCCAAGATCTTCCGCGATCACATCCATATCTCCCAGTGCTTTTTCCATCGCCCGGAACAGATCGATGCCAGGACCTTCCTTCCATTCTCCTTCCAATGCATTTTCTGCGTCCGCCGGAATCGCATAATACTCTGCAAATCCACGAAAATGATCGATGCGCACGGTATCGTATAATACAAGACTTCTCTTCATACGCTGAATCCACCATTTATATCCGGTTTTTTTCTGTGTTTTCCAGTCATACAACGGATTGCCCCACATCTGGCCGTCCGCTGAAAATGCATCCGGGGGACAGCCTGCAATAGCACTTGGCACACCATTCTCGTCCATCTGGAACATCTTCGGATTCGCCCATGCATCCGCACTGTCAATAGCCACATAGATTGGAAGATCTCCGATAATGGTGATTCCCTTCTTATTAGCATATGTTTTCAGTTTGTTCCACTGACAGTCAAATTCATATTCCAGAAACTGGTAGTATTCCATCTCTTTTTTCAGCTCTTTTTTCTTATTCTGCACTTCTTTGGAATCACTTTTTCGCAGTTCTTCCGGCCAGGTTGTCCACAGTGCACCGTTCTGGCTGTCCTTGATAGCACGGAACAGACAGTACGGTTCCAGCCATTCCTGCTCTTTTTTACAGAAAGCATAAAATTTATCATCTGCATCAAAACGCCCGTACGCTTTTCTCAAAATCTCATTTTTTGAAAAGTAGATTCTTTCATAATCTACAAATCTCGGATCCCCTCCCCACTGCAGCTGTTCACATTCTTCTTTAAAAAGGAGACCTTCTTCTACCAGCATATCCAGATCGATAAAGTACGGATTACCTGCGAATGTGGAAAACGGCTGATACGGAGAATCTCCATATCCGGTAGGTCCTAATGGAAGGACCTGCCATTTTGACTGGCCTGCACGCTCCAGGCAGTCCACAAATTCATATGCCTCTTTCGAAAAGCAACCGATCCCATATCTGGACGGCAAAGAAGAAACAGGCATCAACACACCACTTGCTCTCATTTGTATACCCTCCCTGTGTATTCTCTTACTAACATTAGCACATCATTTCTTTCTTTTCAAGCAATCCCATAATTTTGCCTGTTTTTCTAACAATTAAAAAAATTTAATTTTTTTCAAAAAAAGTGTTGACATTTGACTAACTCTCCCTTATAATAGGCTTTGTTGTTAGGGACAACCGAACAACACAAACAAAAATGTGCGTTTAGCTCAGCTGGATAGAGCGTTTGGCTACGGACCAAAAGGCCGGGGGTTCGAATCCTCTAACGCACGCTTAACCGTCAGAATTTGATTCTGGCGGTTTTTGTTTTATCATTTCAAAAAAGCAGTTCCTCGGATTATTTATAGGATCCCATGTCAAAAAGTCAATAAATCGTTTGATTTTTCTACAATTCTATTGATTTTTTTCACCCCTTTCTTTATACTAGAATGTGTTGGAGATGGGGTTTTCTGTATGAAACTACGTGACTGTTCAGTACCTTCACAGTTACGAGCCAAAATGCATAAAAAATCACCTTCGGTAATGGCATTTTGGCTTGTATGTCTCGGGATTTTGACATATTCATGTCAAAACACCTCGTGGGACAGTGGCTACTGAATAGTTACGAAACTACTATAGAATATGTAATTTTACGGAGGATAGAAATATGTATGGATTGACACCCAGGGAAGAACAGATTATGAATACCATATGGAACATGGATCATCCTTGTCTGATTTCGGAAATTTTAAAAGCATCGCCTGCTTTAAAAAGAAATACAGTAGCTCCCGCACTGGTTGTCCTTGAAAATAAAGGTTATCTGAAAGTTGATTCGATTGGGAAATCTTATACAAGAACCGGTAAAGCATATGTTGCTGCTATTTCAAAAGAAGC
>NZ_JALFPR010000025.1:0-12483 GCF_022785585.1 Oliverpabstia sp.
GAGCAACGAGTCAAAGTCCGTGCTTGCACGGAACCTTGAGGAGTGCCGCGATAACGATAAAAACTCGCAAAGCGTGTTTCTATCGTTTAAATGCATTTTGGCTCGTAACTGTGAAGGTACTGAACAGTTACAAACAAAAAACTGACGAAAGGCTGAAAAGCGACAGCATGGGAAAAAACGATGCAAAACAAATCGATTTTACCCGGAAGCATGAAGAAGATTTGCGGCGTCTCAGGGGACTGAGATTGCTGGATGATGATTTCATGCAAAAGGTATTCGAAGACAAGGCATGTACAGAACTTTTGCTTCAGATTATTTTGAAGCGAGCAGACCTGAAAGTGCTGCATGTAAAAGGACAGCAGGATATCAAGAATCTGCAGGGGCGTTCCTGTTTTTCTATTATTTTATCTTTCTGCGACTAAAATAAAAATCTTCATTTCCATGAAACTGTTTTATTTTTAACAACATTTTCTGACTTTTGTCGCATTTTTTCGGATGGAGTCTGAAAGGGCGCAAAAAACTGCCGCCGGAACACTTTGATACTGTGTTCCGACAGCAGTCTACATTGTTTATGCCTGTTTTGCGTCTCGTTCTTTGTCTAATTTTACATTTCTAAAGTAAAGAATTATGTCGATCGTAATTTCAGCTATATTTAGAAAATAGAAGAACCATGCAAGATAAAACAGCCAACTGGTCTCTACGCCCATGCCGAGTTGCATGAATTTGCGAGCGATACCGAATACATAACCGATCCAGATAAAGCACTCAAAGAAAAGGCTCTTTCCTTTCGCAGTTCTGGAAACCCATGATTTCCAGATGGAAATCGGCCAGGACAGTCCGAAGCAAAGAATCATCACGGCTTCCATCAGGTCAGTAATCATTTCCATATCCATCGTAGTATTTCTCCATTTCTTTTCAGTTATTTATTTTTTTCTTTTAAATATTCCGCTCTTCCCTCTTCATACAGGTTGTTTCCTTCACTGTCGATGATAACAACCAGCGGCATATCTTCCACATACAGTTTACGCAGTGCTTCTGCTCCCAGATCTTCATAAGCAATCAGTTCTGCTTTTTTGATACATTTTGCCAGAAGAGCACCCGCTCCTCCGATGGCACCAAAGTATACTCCACTGTATTTTTTCATTGCGTCTACTACTTCCGGCAGACGGGCACCTTTACCGATCATTCCACGGGCACCAACAGACATCATAGTCGGTGCATAAGCATCCATACGGCCACTGGTTGTAGGTCCGGCAGATCCGATAACCTGACCTGGTTTTGCAGGTGTCGGTCCTACATAGTAGATGGTAGCATCTGTGGGATCAAAAGGAATCTTCTCTCCTTTTGCCAGTGCTTCACACATTCTCTTGTGTCCTGCATCACGGGAGGTATAGATTGTACCTGTTAACAGTACCTGATCTCCTGCGTGAAGTGTTTTTGCCAGTTCCTCTGTAAGAGGCAGTGTTATCTTCTTAGCCATATTAGATCACCTCCGTTTTGTGACGGGTTACATGACAGTTGATATTGATGGCACATGGCATACCTGCGATATGGGTAGGCATGGTCTCGATATTCAGTCCGATTGCTGTTGTCTTTCCGCCAAATCCCTGTGGTCCGATACCCAGTTCATTGATTTTCTCCAGCATTTCTTTTTCCAGATCTGCATAGAACGGATCCGGATTGGAGGAATCCAGTGGTCTCATCAGAGCTTTCTTGGCCAGAAGGGCTGCTTTATCAAAAGTTCCACCGATACCAACACCGACTACCATCGGCGGGCATGGGTTAGGACCTGCTGTTTCAACTGTCTCAATGATAAAATCCTTGATTCCCTGCAGACCGTGAGAAGGTTTGAACATACGGATCGCACTCATGTTTTCGCTTCCGAATCCTTTCGGTCCTACGGTAATCTTGATATTTTCTCCCGGAACGATCTCTGTATAGATCATAGCCGGTGTATTGTCACCGGTGTTTCCACGGCGTACCGGATCTTTGACAACGGATTTTCTCAGGTATCCTTTGTCATATCCGCGGCGAACTCCTTCATTGATAGCATCTGCCAGATCTCCGCCTACCATATGTACGTCCTGACCGATTTCCAGGAATACACATGCCATACCGGTATCCTGACAGATCGGTACACATTCATTGTCTGCGATCTCAAAGTTCTCGATGATATTGTCCAGAACTCCTTTTGCAATCTCACCGTCTTCACAGGCACGACAGTTTTTAATCGCGCATTTTACATCTTCCGGAAGATGCTCATTTGCTTCGATACAAAGCTTTTCCACTACATCAGTGATCTGCTTTACGTCTATCTCTCGCATTCCACTCCACTCCTTTTTATTCTTCTGAACCAGAGATAATAGTCTGATCAGCAAAATCTTCTATTTCTCTGAAATGTCCTGTATCGGTAACCAGACGAGAGTTTCCCCTCGTCTGGTATGCCTTCTTACCTGTCTGTTTCTTATCTTTCGTGTCTTGCATAATGTGGAAGCAGTAACGGAGAAACGTGATCTGTTTCAACACCGGCTGCTTTCAGTTCCTCATCATACGCTTTTACATGATCCAGGTTCATCTCACCCAGTTCAACATCTTTGCATTTTGCAGCTGCTTTCTTACCTGCGTTTCTACCGAATACGATAACATCCAGAAGGGAGTTACCCATCAGTCTGTTTCTTCCGTGGATTCCGCCTGCAGCTTCTCCGGCAACCAGAAGGTTCGGGATTTCTTTTGTGAATCCGTCTCCTGTGATTTCCAGACCACCGTTCTGATAATGCAGTGTCGGGTAGATCAGGATCGGAACTTTTCTCATATCGATACCGTAGTTCATGTACATACGGAACATAGCCGGGATTCTCTTCTCAATGGTGCCTTCACCACCAAGGATCTCGATCATAGGAGTATCCAGCCATACACCTTTTGCTCCGCCCGGAACATCTACGCCACGGCCTTCTTCACACTCGCGGATAACACCGGATGCATTGACATCACGAGTCTCCAGCGGATGGATATAAGCTTCACCGTTTGCATTAACCAGCTGTGCACCAACGGAACGAACTTTTTCAGTTACCAGTGCACCAAGGATCTGTGACGGGTAGATTGCTCCTGTCGGATGATACTGGATAGAATCCTGATATAACAGGGCAGCACCTGCTCTGTATCCCAGAACCAGACCATCGGCAGTTGCACCGTAATGGTTGGATGTCGGGAATCCCTGATAATGCATTCTTCCTGCACCACCGGTTGCGATAACTACTGTTTTTGCTCTTGCAACAGAGTAGTCACCTGTTTCCATGTTCAGAAGAACAGCTCCTGCAACCTGACCTTTTTCATCTTTGATCAGTTCTACTGCTGATGTAAATTCAACAACCGGGATTGCACGGTTGATCACTTCATCACGCAGAGTACGCATGATCTCTGCTCCGGAGTAGTCCTTTGCAGCATGCATTCTCTTTCTGGAAGTTCCGCCACCATGGGTAGTTACCATAGTTCCGTCTGCCTGTTTGTCAAATTCAACACCCAGCTCGTTCAGCCATTTGATAGCATCCGGAGCTTCCATAACCAGTCTTTTTACCAGTTCTGGTTTTGCAGCAAAATGTCCGCCACCGAAACAGTCCAGATAATGCTGTACCGGTGAGTCGTTTTCTTTGTCTGCTGCCTGGATTCCGCCTTCAGCCATCATGGTGTTGGCATCACCAATACGCAGTTTTGTAACGATCATTACGTTTGCACCTGCTTTGTGTGCTTCGATAGCACAGGAAGAACCTGCTCCACCACCACCGATAACAAGTACATCTACATCGTAGTCTACTTTTGTAAGATCTACATTGTCAGTCATCAGGCGGCTTGTGGAATGAAGCATATCAGCCAGCTCCAGAGGAGCTTTCTGACCTTTGTTCGGTCCAACTTTGATCTCAGCAAATGCGTCTGGGTTATAATCTGGATGGAATTTTTTCAAAAGAGCGTCTTTTTCGTCTGCTGTCAGACGTCTTGGCTCTGTTGCCATACGCTGTGCTCTTGTAGCCTCTACCTTTTTGATAGATTCCATCATATTTTCCGGATATGGTGCATACATATTTTACGCCCTCCTATTTCTCAATATCTCTGTTGTTGTAAAGTTCTTCCATTTCTGTGATCGGTTTCTGCATGATCTTCTCGATCAGGTCATCGTAAGCACCTTCGTGGATCTCTTCCACTCTCTTTGTCAGATGTTTTGCTTCCGGTGCAATATATTTTCCTGTGAGACGTCTTGCCAGAAGACCTACCATCGGATGAGAAATACCAGCCGGGCATCTTACAGAACAGCATCCGCAGCTTACACAGTCAAAGGATTCTTCTGCACATTTCTCCAGTTCACCTCTCTGTGCATATGCGATATACTGCATAACATTCAGATCCTGTGTACATGCTTTTGTACATGCGTTACATCCGATACAGCTGTAGATTTCCGGATACAGTTCCATCATGATCTGAGCATTCGGTTTGATCTCTTCGATATCGTATGTTCTCTTATCGGTCGGGAAGAATGGGATACTTGCCACATACATGCCTTCCTGAACCTGTGTCTGACAGGCCAGACAGGTTTTCAGCTCATTGTCACCCTTGATTCTGTAGATTGTTGCGCAGGCTCCGCAGAAACCATGACGGCATCCACATCCTCTTTTCAGAGTGTAACCGGCATACTCCATAGCTGTCATAATTGTCAGTTCTGCAGGCACACTATATTTTTTACCGAAAAAATATACATTTACCATTTTTTCCATTTGTCGGTACCAGTCCTTTCTTAATACTCGTTAGGTAATTCGTCGATTTCATCAAAGCGGAATACCGGGCCGTCTTTACATACGTACTTGGATCCGATATTGCAACGTCCGCATTTACCAACACCACATTTCATACGAAGCTCCAGGGTTGTGTACACCTGTTCTTTGGTGAATCCCATTTCCTGAAGACCAGCCAGAACAAATTTGATCATGATTGGCGGTCCGCAGACCAGAGCTACTTTGTCAGTGTCGAATCCGATCTCTTTCAGATAAGTCGGAACAAATCCTACATGACCGTCCCAGCCTTCCTGTTCACGGTCGATGGTCAGATATACGTTTACGCCTTCTGCTTTCATCCACACTTCCTGGATCTCTTTTAACTGAACCAGATCGTCAGCGGAACGGGATCCGTAAAGGATATCTACAGTTCCGTAGTTCTCACGGTTATCCAGTACGTAGTTAATTACAGAACGAAGTGGTGCCAGACCGATACCGCCGGCGATAAACAGCAGGTTTTTACCCTTTAATTCGGTTTCTACCGGAAAATAGTTTCCGTACGGTCCGCGGACTGTGATCTCATCACCTACCTGCAGGCTGTGCAGGTAGTCAGTAAGCATACCACATTTCTTAATACTGAATTCCTGGTACTCTTTATTGGTCGGTGAAGAAGTAATGGAAAACATACCTTCACTTACACCCGGTGCACATACCATGGCACACTGACCCGGCATATGTTCAAATAATTTTCCTCCTTCCGGAGCGTTGACACGGAATGTTTTTACATCCGGTGTCTCCTGACGGATATCTGTGATGATACCAACCTGAGGGATCAGGGTATCCAGCGTGTAATTTTTATGACAGGTACATTCGCTCATTATTTGTCACCTCCCTGTTTTTCAAATGCTTTGATTACTTTTACAATATTTAAGGATGCCGGACATTTTTCCACGCAACGGCCACATCCCACGCAGGAGTACATACCGTTGTTATTTGCCGGATAGTATACCAGTTTGTGCATAAATCTCTGACGGAATCTCTGCATCTGGCTGGTACGGTTATTTCCATGAGCCATCATGGTGAAATCAGAGTACATGCAGGAATCCCAGCAGCGGTATCTCTGTACACCGTGTCCGGTATCATAGTCTTTGATATCGTAACACTGACAGGTCGGACATACGAAGGTACAGGTACCACATGCCAGACATGGTTTATACAGTTCTTCCCATACAGGGGAGTTGAACTTTTCTGTCAGTGCATCTCCGTTCCATCCTTCCAGAGACAGATCGGAATATGGCAGTTTTTCTACGATCGCACGAATAGCAGTTTTTTCTGTTTCCAGTTTTTCTGCATCTGTGCCGTCAGCTTCTGTCAGGAGGCTTTCTACTGCTTTGGTCAGTGCCTCCCCCTTGTCAGTCAGGGCTTTCCAATACAGTTCGCCGTCTACCATCCAGGTAGCCACATCTGCTGCAGGTTCTGCACAGTCGATGCCGAATACTTTACAGAAGCAGGATTCTTCCGGCTCATGACATGCCATGGCAACGATGGTTCCGTGTTCTCTTCTTGCAGCGTAGAAGCTGTCGACAGGATCACTTAAGAATACGTTATCCAGAACTTTCACACCCTGGATATCACAGGCTTTCATACCAAATACTACAAACTTCTGCTCTTTCAGCGCTTCCGGCTGGATGCTCAGTTTCTTTCCGTCTCTCTGTACAGTATACAGATTTTCACTCTGTGGGAAGAATGCATCTTTGGGAGATTTTACTGTTTTCAGGGTCTCCAGGGATACTTTTGCATCCGGAGTCCATGCTTTATAGTTCACCTGTCCGCTTACTTCTACCGGCAGATATAATTCCTGATTCTCGGCAATACTCTGGAATAATGCCGACAGATTTTCTTTTGCTATCTTATACATACATTATCCCCTTTCTGTTACGATACTCGGTTCCGCATCGTCAAATGTGAAGTTTGTCAGCGGTCCTTTGGAATCGGTATCTTCACCGGCCTGATATTCTCCATACAGTTCATCGATATCTTTGATAAATTTGCGGTTGAACAGGTGAAGCGGGATACCCTGTGGACATACTCTGCTGCACTCACCACAGTCTGTACATCTTCCGGCCACATGGAAAGCACGGATGATATGGAACATCTTCTCTTCAAAAGAGTCCACATTTGCTTTCTGGGAACTGTCAAATTTATTGCTGTCAAAAACACATTTTCTGCAGCTGCATGCCGGACATACATTTCTGCAGGCGTTACAACGGATACATTTGCTCAGCTCGCTCTGGAAGAAAGCAAATTTTTCTTCCGGGCTCATAGCTTCGATTCTTCTTACTTCATCAAAACGATCTGCATCTTTGGTGTCCTTGGACTCGCCGATGATCTCGTCATAGATCTGATGTTCTTTGCCTTTACATACATGACATCTTTCCAGCATACCGTCTTTGTAAGCACATGTCTTCTCACCGTAGATAGTCTGGATTGTCAGTGTCTCGGCATCGTCTGTGATCTCGGCACCCTGGATGGACTGAATACCTTTGATTCCCTGTTTTTTGATCTTTTCGATATCCAGTTTTCCTTTACATCCCACACCAACGATGTAGGCTTTGTCTCTGTCTACTCTGTGCTCTTTGATCAGCTGGTTGAAGCTGTAAGTATCACAGGGTTTCAGACATACCATGGTCTTTCCTTCCAGTTTGGAAGCTTCGATCATATATTTACTTAAGTTAGCTCCGCAGAATCCGTTATATACGAAATCTTTCAGAGATTCTTCTGTCTCAAAGTACGCAGGTTCCGGATTGTAAGGCAGGTCTCCGGCTTTCCAGCCAAGAACCCGGGCTACTGTTCCGTCTGCCAGCAGTTCTTTCGCACGGTTGATTAATTCCTGCATCTTATATCCTCCAATCTTACGTTCTTACCAAGAGAGTAGATTTTTTCTACGAACTCATTCATTGTTGTAGAGAATTTTACACCCTCTGCTGCAGATACCCATTCTACACGAGTACGTCCGTTTTCCACACCGATATAATCCAGCATGGAGAACAGCAGTGTCATACGTCTTCTTGCGTAATAGTTACCGGTGCTGTAATGGCAGTCACCCGGGTGGCATCCACACATGATCACGCCGTCTGCACCTTTTTCAAAAGCACGCAGGATGAACATTGGATTGACACGGCAGGAACAAGGTACACGAATGATTTTTACATCTGCCGGGTAGCTCAGACGGCTGCTTCCGGCCAGATCGGCTCCTGCATAACTGCACCAGTTACAGCAGAACGCTACAATTTTCGGTCTGAATTCTTCTTTTGCTTCTATCGACATATTGCATCTACCTCCGCTATAATCTGTCTGTTAGAGAATCCCTGCAGATCCATCGCTCCGGATGGGCAGGCTACGGTACAAGCACCACAACCCTGGCACAGTGCGCTGTTAACCTGAGCTACGCGGCGGGTCTCACGGATACCGTGGTCAAAAATTTCTTTATCTTCGTATGTGATTGCTCCGTAAGGACACACATTTGCACAGGTAGAACATCCGTTACACAGAGTTTCATCCGGTTTTGCGGTACACGGATTGGTCATCAGTTTGTCTTTTGCCAACAGTCCGATGGCTTTTACAGCAGCTGCGCCGGCCTGTGCTACAGTTTCCGGAATATCTTTCGGTCCCTGGCATACACCGGACAGGAAGATACCTGCTGTCGGTGATTCTACCGGACGGAGTTTTGCATGAGCTTCTGTCAGGAAGTTGTTGGTATCGATACTTGCTGTCAGCATAGTTGCAATCTTACGAACATCAGGGTTCGGTTCGATGGCTGCTGCCAGAACAACCATATCTGCTTCTTTCAGGATCTGTTTGTTATCTAACAGGTCAGATCCCTGTACCAGCAGTTTTCCGTCTGGCTGAGGAATCACTTTTCCTACCTGACCTTTGATATAATTTACTCCATACTGTTCTACGGCTCTTCTGTAGAACTCATCGAAGTTCTTACCAGGAGTACGTACATCAATATAGAAGACAGTTACATTTACATCCGGATATTTATCACGGATCAGCATTGCATGTTTTGCTGTATACATACAACAGATCTTGGAGCAGTAGCTCTTTCCTCTGTCATCAGAGCAACGGCTTCCCACACACTGGATGAACACGATTTCCTTCGGAGCTTTTCCGTCAGAAAGACGTTCCAGATGTCCGCTTGTAGGACCTGCTGCATTCATGATACGTTCCAGTTCCAGAGATGTGATAACATCCTTACTCTGGCTGTAAGCATATTCGTCGTAGTTATCCAGTTTGATGATGTCAAATCCGGTTGCAACTACGATTGCACCGTATTTTTCTGTTACAATCTCGTCTTTCTGATCGTAGTCGATGGCACCTGCCTGACATACTTTAGAACATACACCACATTTTCCGGTTTTGAACTTGATACAGTGTTCACGGTCGATTACCGGTACATTCGGGATTGCCTGAGCAAATGGTGTGTAGATCGCACTTCTGTTATTCAGACCGCGGTTGAATTCGCTTGGTGCTTTCTTGGAAGGACATTTTTCCTGACATACGCCACATCCGGTACATTTGTCCATATCAACGCTTCTTGCTTTTTTACGGATATCAACCGTAAAGTCGCCTACGAAACCGGATACTTTTTCTACTTCACTGTATGTATAAATATGAATTTTTTCGTGAGCTGCAGCTTCCACCATCTTTGGTGTCAGGATACATGCAGAACAGTCCAGAGTCGGGAAGGTTTTGTCCAGCTGGGACATTCTTCCGCCGATACTTGGCTCTTTCTCAACGATATCTACTTCATAACCTGCATCTGCAATATCCAGAGCTGTCTGGATACCTGCGATACCGCCACCGATAACCAGTGCACGTTTTGTTACAAGGCTTTCGCCCGGCTGCAGCGGTGTGTTCAGGTTTACTTTTGCTACTGCTGCTCTCATCAGAATCACAGCTTTTTTTGTTGCCTCTTCCATATCTTTATGGATCCAGGAACAATGTTCACGGATGTTGGCAATTTCTACCATGTATGGGTTCAGTCCGGCTCTCTCAGCTGCTTTCCGGAATGTTGCCTCATGCATACGTGGGGAACAGGAACAGATTACCAGTCCTGTCAGCTGTTTTTCTTCGATCGCTTTTGCGATCAGGGCCTGTCCGGCTTCGGAACACATATACTGATAGTCTTCTGCATGAACAACACCCGGCTCCATAAGAGCCATCTCTGCTACTCTTTTCACGTCTACCGTTGCTGCGATATTACTTCCGCAATGACAGACAAATACTCCTATTCTCTGCACCAGGGTTACCTCCTATATCTTCTGAATGCACTGACTAACAACTGCTGCGGCAGTTCCGGATCCAGTAACTCCGGAATCTCATCCGGTGTCAGATAATTCTGACCTTTCTGGCGGACTACCAGCTGTCTTGCTGCGTCGATCAGTTTACCCGGTTTTACATCTCTCGGACAACGCTCTACACAGGCAAAGCAGGAGAGACATTTCCACAGTGATTTAGAATTGACCAGTTCTTCGATGTTCTCATTGGCTACATAAGATACGAACTGATGTGGTTTGATATCCATCTCGTTAAAAGACGGGCAGGAAGCAGAACATTTACCGCATTTCATGCACTTCAGGGGATTCACACCACTGATCTCTTTGATCAGTTCTGCCTGTTTTTTCTCGGTACTCATTATTCAGCCACCTCCTTGTCGGATGTCAGTGTCTGCAAAGCTTCCTCTTTTACTCCGAGAGCTTCTGCCAGAAGTTCTGTGAAGTAGTGAACCGGCAGTTTGCCGTTTCCGCTCTTGTTCAGGTTGTACAGACACAGTGGACAGGCGGTGATCAGCATCTCTGCACCAAATCCTGCTGCGCTGTCCATGATATTGTTGCACATGTTTTTGGACATGTCCTTTTCTTTCAGAGAAATGTATCCTCCGCAGCATTCGTTCCGGTATGGATACACAACCGGTTCAGCACCGATGGCACGGATGAAATCTTCGATAATGGTTGGATTCTCCGGATTATCAAATGCCATGATCTTGCCCGGACGAAGAAGCAGGCAGCCATAGTAAGCGCCGATTTTCTTTCCGGTTAACGGATTCACTACTTTTTTCTTTAATTCATCAAACCCGATACGGTCACGGAGCACTTCCAGAAAATGGAGCACTTCAGTCTCGCCTTCATATGGCTCTGCCAGTTTCATGTAGTTGTTTGCTCTGGTACGGATATCTTCTACATTCTTCATATCATCATTGACACGTTTGATCACGTGATGACAGGCAGAACAAAGAGTTACCAGATCCTGACCTTTTTCTTTGGCCTCATTCAGAGCACGGACGGAAGAAAGTTTTGTGGCAATCTCATCAGAACCAAGTGGATATACACCACCGCAGCACTGCCAGTTGTCGATTTCTTCCAGTTCAAATCCCAGTGCCCTTGCAGATACTCTGGCATATGCATCCAGATCTCTTGCTTTTGTTCTCAGGGTACAACCCGGAAAATAACTGTACTTCATAGTTCCTGTATCCTTTCTTTATGTAAGTTTCCTGCCTGTCGGTCACCGGTTGCAGCCAACAGACATTCGTTACTGTCTGCTTAATCCAGATCGATCTGTGCGATGACTGCTTTCAGCGCATCGGCACTCTTATGTAACTGTTCGATCTCTTTTTTGTTCATACGCATCGGCACTTTACCCTGAATACCGTTTGGTCCAACCAGTGTCAGTGTGCTTAAGCATACATCGTCAATTCCGTATTCTCCATGCATCATGGAAGATACGGTTGTGATGGAATCAGAAGAAGCTGACAGGATAGAGCAGAGTTTGCATACGGAAGCAGATACTGCGTAGAAAGTAGCTCCTTTTCTTTTGATAATCTGTCCGCCGGATTTCTGTACGTATTCGAGCATCGCATCTTTGTCCACTTCTTTTACTTCTTTTCCCATGCTCTTTGCAATATCGTAATATTCATCCAGGCTTACACCGGATACATATGCGCCGGTCCACGGAATAAAGGATGTGTCTCCATGCTCACCAAATACATAGGCATGAATGTTGTTCTGTGCTACATTGAGATGTTCGGAAAGTCCGCAACGAAGACGAGCAGAATCCAGAATAGTTCCGGATCCGATGATCTGATTTTCCGGAAGTCCGGAAATCTTGGTAAATATATATGTCATGATATCTACAGGATTACTTACAATGATATATAAAGCATGCGGAGCCACTTTTACAATCTCCGGTGTGATAGATTTCAGGATATTTACATTGGTCTGTGTCAGTTCGATTCTTGTCTGACCAGGTTTACGTGCGATACCGGAGGTGATAATTACGATGTCAGAGTCTTTCGCATCTTCATATTCACCGGCAATGATGGAGATCGGGTCTCTGAAGCAGGTTCCCTGTGCGATATCCATGACTTCGCCTTCTACTTTTTCTTTGTTAATGTCGATCAGGACGATCTCTGATGCAACATTCTGATTAGATAAGGTATACGCAATTGTGGAACCAACACTTCCGGCTCCTATAACTGTAATTTTGCTGCTCATAGTGTCTCCTTCTTCCTTTCTATTTGTCTATTTTTTAACAATTGTGGCAAAAAAATATGAAATCTTCGCTTTCTATCGATTAGCTTTTTTGGATTTTCTCATAAAAATATAAGAGTTCACACTTCTCCCTCCGCTAAGATAAGTATCAGCTCGATTCCATTTGGATA
>NZ_JALFPR010000055.1:0-39073 GCF_022785585.1 Oliverpabstia sp.
GGTTTATTTCGCGAAGAGTTTTTTGAAGCGGTTCATGGCTTCTACAGTGGATTCGTAGGTTCCGAAGGAGGTCAGGCGGAAGTAGTTTTTGCCGTTTTCGCCGAATCCGGCACCCGGGGTTCCTACCACCTGGATGTTTTCAAGTAAGTAGTCAAAGCAGGTCCAGGAGTCCATGCCGTTCGGGCACTCGAACCAGATGTATGGGGAGTGGATACCACCGTAGAACGGGATCTGAAGTTCTGTCAGGGTGTCTGCGATGACTTTGGCATTCTTTTTGTAGTAGTTCAGGTTTTCCTGGCATTCTTTGATTCCTTCTTCTGAGAAGATGGCTGCTGCCGCGTTCTGTACGATGTAGGAGGTTCCGTTGTATTTGGTGCTCTGACGGCGGTTCCACATTGCGTTCAGGGACATTTTTCTTCCATCGGAGGAGGTAAATACCAGTTCTTTCGGAACTACGGTGTAGCCACAGCGGGTTCCGGTGAAACCGGCGGTTTTGGACAGGGAGCAAAACTCGATGGCGCATTTTCTGGCTCCTTCAATAGCATAGATGCTTCTTGGCAGTTCCGGATCGGAAATGAAAGCTTCATATGCGGAATCGTACAGGATTACGGCTTCGTTTTCCAGTGCGTAGTCTACCCATTCTTTCAGCTGTTCTTTGTTATAGCATGCTCCGGTGGGGTTGTTCGGAGAGCAGATGTAGATAACATCTACATGCTGGCTGTGGTCCGGCATCGGAAGGAAATCGTTGTCTGCATTACCGCTGATATACGTTACTTTATTTCCGCACATGGTATTGGAATCCACATATACCGGGTAGACCGGATCCGGAATCAGGATCACATTGTCGTGACCGAAAAGCTCGGTGATGTTTCCTGTATCACTTTTGGCTCCGTCAGAAATAAAGATCGCATCTGCATCCACTTCCACGCCGTTTCTTTTATAATAAGCTGCGATGGCATCTCTTGTTTTTGCATATCCTTGTTCCGGACCGTAACCTTTGAAAGTAGCAGACTGTCCCATCTCGTCTACGCTCTCATGAAGCGCTTTGATGGCACATTCGCACAGCGGACGGGTAACATCACCGATTCCCAGTCGGATCACCGGTTTGTCCGGATGTTTTTCGCTGTAAGCAGCAGTACGGTGTGCAATCTCTGAGAAAAGATAGCTGTCTTTTAACTGCAGATAATTTTCATTTAACTTTGGCATGATTGTTGTTCCTTTCCTTACGCTTTTTCACATTTTTATAATTTTTTCCGAAGCAGTTCGTTGACCATTCCCGGGTCTGCTTTGCCACGCATCTTTTTCATGACCTGACCAACCAGGAAACCAAGGACTTTTTCTTTTCCACTGTGGAATTCTTCCACGGTCTTCGGATTCTCCGCAAGTACCTGATCAACTGCTCCTTCGATGGCGCCACTGTCAGATACCATCAGGAGTCCTTCTTTTTCCATGTATGCCAATGGCTCCACATCGTCTTCCAGGATCTTTGCAAATACTTTTTTCGCATTTGCCTGATTGATTTTTCCTCCTTCGACCGCCTGGATCAGGTCTGCCAGGTGTTTCGGGGTAAAGTCCATATCTTCGGCTTCCATTCCTTTTTCTTTCAGCAACCGCAGCCCCTCTCCCATCAGCCAGTTGGCTGCCTTTTTCGGGTTTCCGCACAGATCGGCAGTCTGTTCGAACATATCTGCCATATGTTTGGTCTGGGTCAGAATAGAGGCATCATATGCCGGAAGACCGTACTGTTCTTCGTATCGGGCTGCGCGTTCTTCCTGAAATTCCGGCTGACGGCTTCGGATCTGTTCCATCCATTCCGTTGGAATCTGCATCGGCTGCAGATCCGGATCCGGAAAATAACGGTAGTCTTTTGCATCTTCCTTAGAACGCATCGCATGGGAGGATTCTTTGTTATCGTCCCAGCGGCGGGTCTCCTGAATGACTTCTTTTCCTTCTTCCAACAGTTCGATCTGACGTTCTCTCTCACCCTCGATCGCATGGGTGATCGCTTTGAAAGAGTTCAGGTTCTTCATCTCGGTACGGGTTCCCATACGATCGCTTCCCACCTCTCTTACGGAGAGATTGACGTCGGCACGCATGGAGCCTTCCTGTAATTTACAGTCGGAGATACCAAGATACTGACAGATCATACGCAGCTTTTCCAGATAAGCAATAACCTCTTGGGCTGTACGCATATCCGGCTCGGATACGATCTCGATCAGCGGGACACCGCTTCGATTATAATCTACCAGAGAGCAGTCTTCCCATTCATCATGGATCAGCTTTCCGGCATCCTCTTCCATATGCATCTCGTGTATCCGAATGGTTTTTTTGCCGTTTTCTGTTGTGATCTCCAGATGTCCATCGTGACAGATCGGCAGATATAACTGGGAAATCTGATAGTTTTGCGGATTATCCGGGTAGAAATAGTTTTTCCGGTCAAACCGGCAATACCGGTTGATCTCACAGTTTGCAGCCATTCCAAGTGCAAGTGCATATTCCACTACTTTTTTATTTAATACCGGGAGGGATCCTGGCATACCGGTACAAACCGGGCAGGTATGGGTATTCGGTGCTGCACCAAACTTTGTGGAGCATCCGCAAAAGATTTTCGTTGCCGTGGCAAGTTCTACGTGAACTTCCAGACCGATCACGGTTTCATACTGTTTTGCCATTTATTTTTCCTCCTTTGCCCAGGCTTTGGGAAATTCTACCCGCAGTTGTTCGTAAGCGGCTGCTGCCCGGAGTATCTTCTTTTCCTGGAAGCAGTCACCGATCAGCTGCATACCGATCGGCAGTCCCCTGCTGTCCATACCGCATGGAAGGCTGACGGCCGGAAGACCTGCCAGGTTCACGGCCACGGTGTAGATATCACTCAGGTACATCTGCAGCGGATCACTTAAACTGGTGCCGATCTTCGGGGCAGTGGTCGGAGAAGCCGGAGCCAGGATGCAGTCGTATTTCTGGAATGCTTTGTCAAATTCTTTCTTGATCAGGCCTTTGGCACGCAGTGCTTTCATATAATAGGCATCGTAGTAACCGGCACTCAGTACGAAGGATCCCAGAAGAATTCTTCGTTTTACTTCCTCGCCGAAGCCTTCCGCACGACTCTTTTTGTACATTTCATGCAGTTCTGTCGCACCCGGGGTACGGTAGCCGTATTTTACACCGTCGAAACGCTCCAGGTTGGAGCTTGCTTCCGCACAGGCGATGATATAATATGCCGGAATTACATAATCTACCATTCCCAGGGAGAAGAATTCTACTACAGCACCGTTTTTACTCAAGGTATGAACGGCATCTGCCAGAGCTTTTTTCACTTCTTCGTCACAGCCTTCTGCCAGATATTCTTTTGGAATACCGATGCGCATGCCGCTTAATCCACCGGATACCAGGCTATCATAAGATTCCACCGGTACATCGGCGCTGGTGCTGTCTTTGCTGTCATGTCCTGCGATAATCTCAAAAAGAGCTGCACAGTCTTTTACATTTTTACCGATCGGTCCGATCTGATCCAGAGAGGATGCATAAGCGATCAGACCATAACGGGATACTCTTCCGTAAGTCGGTTTCAGTCCGGTCACACCACAGTAGGCTGACGGCTGACGGATGGAACCACCGGTATCGGAACCGAGTGCCATTACCGCTTCTCCCGCTGCCACAGCCGCGCAGGAACCGCCGGAAGAGCCACCCGGTACATGTTCCGGATTCCAGGGGTTTCTGGTAACGCCGAATGCGGAAGTCTCTGTCGTACTTCCCATGGCGAATTCATCCATATTGGTTTTTCCGAGGATAACCATTCCGGCATCTTCTAACTGCTTCACTGCCTGTGCATCATAGGTCGGCACAAAGTTTTCCAGCATTTTTGAAGAACAGGTGGTTTTCTGTCCTCTGGTACAGATATTATCTTTCACAGCGATCGGTACACCTGCCAGCGGACCGGTGTATCTGCCGCTTTTGATTCCTTCTTCTACTTCTTTGATCCGATGAGCCAGAATCTTTTCATCCATGGAAACATAAGCATGCACCTGGGGTTCTGACGTCTGTATCTGTTTTTTGCAGGCTTCCACTGCTTCTTTTACACTGACGGAGCCGTGCCGGATCTGTTTTGACAGTTCCAGCGCAGACATCTGTAAGATTTCTTCCATTGCTTCTTCCTCCTGCTATACGGTCTTTGGTACGATATACTGATCTTCTTTTGCCTTCGGGGCATTTGCCAGAGAGTCTTTTCTGCCGTCCCCGTTGGTCACCTGGTCTTCCCGGAAGACATTCACCTCCGGTAAGATATGTACCAGCGGCTCTGCCTGATCCGTATCCAGTTCATTTAATTTTTCCACATAGGTCAGGATTTTTTCCATCTCATCCATGGCTTTCTGTCTCTCCTGTGGCGTCAGCGCCAGTTTTGCAAGGATCTCTACGTTATCCATGGTTGCTTCATCTATTTTTCTCTCGCTCATTCCCTGACTCCTTTCTGCCGTCTTACGGCTCCAGTCTGCTCATATCTCTCGGGAATAAGCAGGCTTCTCTTACATTATCTTCTCCCAGTAACTGCATGGTCAGTCGTTCCAGACCGATACCCAGTCCACCGTGTGGCGGCATACCGAAGCGGAACGCATCCAGATACTGTTCCAGGCCTTCTTCTGTCATACCTTTCTCCTGGATCTTCTCTTCCAGCATGGACAGATCGTGGATACGCTGTCCTCCGGTGGTGATCTCGAGACCATGATACAGAAGGTCAAAACTTAAGGTATAACGGGTATCCTCCGGATCATCCATCGCATAGAACGGACGTTTTTTACTCGGATAGTGTGTCACAAATACAAAATCTGCATTGTATTCTTCTTTGAAATATTTTCCGATCAGTTCCTCTTCTTCCGGTTCCAGGTCGAAAGGGTTTCTGATCTTTCTGTTGTATTTTTCGGAAACCAGGCGTTTCGCTTCATCAAAGCGAACATAAGGGATCTTTTCCACATCCGGCAGTGTGATGTTCAGAAGTTTCAACTCTTTGCTGTACTCTTTTTCCAGCAGGTTCATCGTATACTGCAGGAAGCCGGTTTCCATCGCACAGATATCAAGGAAACTGTGGATATATCCCATCTCAAAGTCCAGACTGGTGTATTCATTCAGATGTCTTCTGGTGTTGTGTTTTTCTGCACGGAATACCGGACCGGTTTCAAAGACACGGTCAAATACACCGACCATCATCTGTTTATATAACTGAGGACTCTGCTGCAGAACCGCCGGTCTGTGAAAATAAGAAAGCCGGAACATGTTTGCACCACCCTCAGCACTCTTTGCACCGATCTTTGGTGTGTGGATCTCGGTAAATCCCTGCTCATAGAGGAAATCACGGAAGCCTCGAACTATTCCTTCCTGAATACGGAATCTTGCCCGTTCTCTGATATTTCTCAAAGAAAGGGAACGACGGTCTAATTTTGCTTCCAGAGAAGTGTTTAATTTCCATTTGTCAATGGGAAGTGGCAATGGACAGGATACGTGAGACAGGTGACGGATGGTGGACAGCCGTACTTCTTTCCCATGGGGAGCCCGCTCTTCGTCTTTGATCTGACCGGTCACATGGATGTAATCTCCCTCTCTGATCTCAGAAAGTTCCATATCTGTCTTTCCTTCTTCCCATACGGTCTGGATCAGTCCTTCCCTTTTTCTCAAAATCACAAATGCGATTTCACCCATATCACGGATGCTGTGCACTGCCCCTTCCAGAATAATCGTTGTTCCTTCCTCTGCTTTCAGCAGATCTTCTAATTCTGCTTCTTCCTGTTGTTTTAATCCTGTAATGAATTCCATATCACATTCTCCTTTTCATGCAATTTCCGTCAGCCTTCTTCAAACAGTAAGGTCAGGATCATCTGTGCTGTCTCTACCATGTTGGTTCCATTATCCATGCTGCTTTTTTGAATATAGCGATGAGCCTCCTCTTCACTCAGATGATTACGTTCCATTAAAAGTACTTTCGCATTTTTTATATAATTGTCTTCCCGTTCACTGCGCCGTTTCGGCTTTCTGGCTTTCTTTGCCATCCGTTCCATCTGGTGCAGTACCATCTCTGCAGTATTGACCAGATCATAGACCTTTAACGGTGTGGTAAGAGATAAGATTCCGGTGTCTGCCGCACTGACGGTACTGGCAGATCCCAGAAGAACCAGTTCGAAGTGAGGAGGAAGGCTGTCAGCGAGTTCCGTATAATACATATCTTTC
The DNA here is from genome assembly GCF_022785585.1 of Oliverpabstia sp. NCBI lineage: Bacteria > Bacillati > Bacillota > Clostridia > Lachnospirales > Lachnospiraceae > Oliverpabstia > Oliverpabstia sp. The sequence goes on from NZ_JALFPR010000055.1 coordinate 6,217, forward strand.
AGATGATACCCGCTGATCACCATTCCCGACTCATGTTCCCTGATCTCCGAAAGAGCAGCGGAAGCGGTAGCATAAGCAAATACCTGTGGAAATCCATGTCCCATCAGGATCTTACGGATTTTCTTTGCGTCTTCCAGCTTTGGTAAGACGATTACCACCACACTCATCAGCTGCCTCCCTTATCTATACGCGATAAAGATACCGGTTCAGTTCCCATTCGGACACCTGTTCCAGATAATCTTTCCATTCTTTTCGTTTGGCCTTCATATATCCTTTACGGTATGTTTCTCCCAGAACTTTTGATACAAGAGTATCCTGTCCCATGGCTTTGATGGCCTCCCCAAGATTTTCCGGCAGCATCTGGATTCCAAGAAGTTTTTTCTCTTCTTCATTCAGGTTCCGGATATCCTTGGTAAGTTCTTCCGGAACCTGCAGTCCTTTTTCAATACCTTCCATACCTGCTGCCAGACACAGGGCAAATACCAGATACGGATTGGACGCGGAGTCCGGACTGCGAAGTTCCAGATTCACTTCTCCACCACGTTCTTTTCTTACATGGACCAGTGCATTTCTCTGTATTCTTGACCAGGTCACTTCTGAAGGTGCCTCGAATCCGGGAACCAGCCGTTTATAAGAATTCACCAGTGGATTCATTACCGCAGTCATACCCTGTATATGATACAGGATACCCGCAAGAAATGCTTCACCTTCTGCACTTAATGCTCCATCCTCACCTTTGAATATATTCTTTCCGTCTTTCAACAGCCGCATGTTCAGATGCATGCCGGAACCATTAACTTCTGCCCGTGGTTTCGGCATAAAAGTTGCATGGAGACCGTAACGCTTTGCAATTGTACGGACTGCCATCTTAAAAGTCATGATCTTATCTGCAGTGGCCATCGCATTTTCATAAGTAAAATCAATTTCATGCTGTGCCGGAGAAATCTCATGATGGGAGGAATCGATCTCATATCCCATCTCTTCTAATGTAAGAATGATATCTCTTCTCGTATTTTCTCCCAGATCAATAGGGGAAGTATCCAGATAACCGGCCTTTTCATGCGTCAGCGTGGTTGGCATTCCATTGTCATCGGTATGAAACAGGAAGAATTCGCACTCCGGATTGACCTTCAGTGTGTACCCTTTTTCCTGTGCCTTTTTTACTACTCTTTTTAAAATAGATCTCGGACTGTCCTCAATCTCTGTGCCATCTTCTCTGCACACATCACAGAGAAAACGAGCAACCTTCCCCTGCTGGGGTCTCCATGGCAGAATGGAAAACGTGCTCAGATCCGGTTTCAGATACAGATCTCTTTCTTCCTCACCGGTAAATCCATCCAGGGATGCGGTATCGATGGTACAACGGTTTTCCATAGCTTTGATCAGTCTGCTGCTCGGGATTGCCACATTTTTTAATACTCCAAACATATCTGTAAACTGCAGGCGGATGAATTCTACATCTTCTTCCTCCACCATCTGCAGAATCTCCGATTTACTATAATTCTCCATATTGTTCTCCTTTTTCTTACGCATATATTATCAGTTACGTTCTGTCACTCCAAAGGATGCTATTGCAGCTGTTCGGCAGTTTCACGTTACTGTCTGCTGAACAGTTACGTTTTTCACAACTCAAAAAGGGCGACCTTATCCAGAGTTTCCCCTTCGGATAAGACGCCCTTGCCTTTTATGTTCCGTATTATAGCAATCGGACTTTCTCTTGTCAATACTTCATTAAAAATTTTACAGGTTTGTATATCCCATCAGGGATCGATCCACGGCTTTCGCTGCCTCTCTTCCTTCCCGGATAGCCCATACAACCAGTGACTGACCGCGGTGCATATCACCGGCGGTGAAAACACCCGAAACGCTGGTTTCGTATTCGTCCGGTTTTGTCAGAACATTGGTTCTCGGGTTCAGATCGATTTTGAAGGCATCGGTGACGTATTTCTGGCTTCCCAGAAAACCGGCTGCGATCAATACCAGCTGCGCATCTATAACTTTCTCACTTCCCTCAACGGGAACCATCATCATACGTCCGCTCTTTTCATCTTTTTTAGGCTCCAGGCTGACGATCACTGCTTTTTTCACATTTCCGTTTTTGTCTTTCTGGAATTCTTTTACCGTTGTTTTATAGATTCGCGGATCCTGACCGAAGACTGCGATAGCTTCTTCCTGACCGTAATCAGTTTTCAGTACCTTCGGCCACTCCGGCCACGGGTTGGATGGCAGTCGCTCCACGGACGGTTTTGGCATCATCTCCAGCTGTGTGACGGATTTTGCTCCCTGGCGGACAGCGGTACCCACACAGTCGTTACCGGTATCACCACCACCGATGACTAACACGTGTTTTCCTTTTGCAGAGATTGCCTTTCCATCTGCAAATCCTGAATCCAGCAGGCTCTTGGTTACAGAAGAAAGATATTCCACTGCGAAGTAAATATTGCCGCTCTCTCTTCCCGGCACATTGATATCCCTGGGGTTGGAAGCTCCGCATGCCAGGATCACACGGTCAAACTGTCTTTTCAGTTCTTCTGCCGTGATATCTTTTCCCACATCCACACCGGTCTTAAATTCCACACCTTCGGCTTTCATCAGCTCGATTCTGCGATCCAGAATCTTTTTATCCAGCTTCATGTTAGGAATACCATAACGGAGCAGTCCACCGATCCGGTCATGGCGTTCGAAAACGGTCACACTGTGTCCTCTGCGGTTTAACTGCTGCGCTGCTGCCAGTCCGGAAGGACCACTTCCTACTACCGCCACTTTCTTTCCGGTACGGATCTTCGGAGTCTGTGGCTGTACCCAGCCCATCTCGTAAGCATGTTCGATGATGGCACGCTCATTTTCTTTTGTGGATACCGGTTTTCCGTTCAGATTACAGGTACATGCCGCCTCGCAGAGTGCAGGGCAGACACGGCTGGTAAACTCCGGGAAACTGTGTGTTTTTGTAAGTCTTTCATAGGCCTGTTTCCAGTTGCCGCTGTACACCAGATCATTGGTTTCCGGTACCAGATTATGCAACGGACAGCCCGAAGCCATGCCGGCTAACATGGCTCCGTTCTGGCAGAAAGGAACGCCACACTCCATACAGCGTGCTCCCTGTTTCTGCTGTTCTTCTAAAGGCAGCGGAGTACGGAATTCGTTAAAATGACGGATTCGTTTCAAAGGTTCCTCTACTGCTGCGTTTTTTCTTTCATATTCCAAAAATCCTGTCGCTTTTCCCATTTCTCTTACTCCTCCGTCGGTTTGGTCTGGAAACTTTCATAGAATGCTTCCATCTGTGCCTGCTCTGTGCTCATTCCTTTCTCTTCCAGCTTTGCAGAAAGAGCGATCATCTTCTTGAAATCATTCGGGATGATCTTTTTGAATTTGGGCAGATACTCCTGGAAATGCTCCAGAATCAACGCACCTCTCTCGGATCCTGTGGCTTCCACATGTTCCTCGATCAGTTCTTTCAGTTCTTTGATATCGTATTTGTTTTCCACTTTTTCAATGGAAATCATATCTTTGTTCAGATTCCGATACAGATGGCTGTTCTCATCGAGTACATAAGCGATACCACCGCTCATACCTGCTGCAAAGTTCTTTCCTGTCTTACCAAGAACGACCACGCGGCCACCGGTCATATATTCACATCCATGTTCTCCCACACCCTCTACAACTGCGTAGGCTCCGGAGTTACGGACTGCAAAACGTTCCCCTGCCACACCATTGATAAATACTTTACCGCTGGTGGCTCCATACAGGGCTACGTTACCGGCGATGATATTCTCTTCTGCTTTGTATCCTCTGTTCTTCGGCGGGAAGACAACCAGTTTTCCACCGGAAAGTCCTTTTCCATAATAATCGTTGGTATCACCGCACAGGCGCAGTGTCAGTCCTTTCGGGATAAATGCCCCGAAGCTCTGTCCGCCGGCACCGGTACAGTTGATGGTAATAGTGTCTTCCGGCAGTCCGTCTTTGTGCTGACGGGTGATCTCTGCACCGAGGATCGTACCGAAGGAACGGTCGGTGTTGCCGACTTTCAGATCCAGAGAAGCTTTCGTTCCCTTCTCTACGGATTTCTCCAGTTTCTTTAACAGTACTTTCTCGTCCAGCGTTTTTTCCAGCTGGAAATCGTATACTTTTTCCGGACTGAACGTCACACACTCTTTTTCTCCCGCATATGGGTTGTACAGGATCTGAGACAGATCCATCTTTGCTGCCATCGGTGTTTTTGCGTCTTCTTTTACTTTCAGAAGGTCACTTCTTCCTACCATCTCATCGATCGTGCGAACACCCAGTTTTGCCATATATTCCCGCAGCTCCTGAGCGATAAAGCGCATGAAGTTCTCTACGTATTCCGGTTTTCCTTTGAAGCGTTTTCTCAGTTCCGGATTCTGGGTAGCTACACCTACCGGGCAGGTATCCAGGTTGCAGACTCTCATCATCACGCAGCCCATGGTTACCAGCGGAGCGGTTGCAAAACCGAACTCTTCCGCACCGAGCAGTGCTGCGATAGCCACATCACGGCCGCTCATCAGTTTACCGTCTGTCTCGATCCGGACACGGTTTCTCAGACCATTCTGTAACAGAGTCTGATGGGTCTCTGCAAGTCCCATCTCCCATGGAAGACCTGCGTTGTGGATAGAACTTTCCGGAGCGGCTCCGGTACCTCCGTCGTATCCGGAGATCAGGATAACCTGTGCACCGGCTTTGGCAACACCTGCCGCAACCGTACCAACACCTGCTTCTGAAACCAGTTTTACGGAGATTCCTGCGTATTTATTTGCGTTTTTCAGGTCGTAGATCAGCTGTGCCAGGTCTTCAATCGAATAAATATCATGATGTGGTGGCGGGGAGATCAGACTCACACCCGGTGTGGAATGTCTGGTCTTTGCGATCCACGGATATACTTTTTTCGCCGGAAGATGTCCGCCTTCACCGGGTTTTGCACCCTGCGCCATCTTGATCTGAATCTCTCTTGCACTTACCAGATATCGGCTGGTAACACCAAAACGACCGGATGCTACCTGTTTGATTGCAGAACATCTGTCATTATCGCTTCCTGCGGAATCCAGTCTGTCATCACTTTCACCGCCTTCACCGGTATTGGATTTTCCATGGAGATGATTCATGGCAATTGCCAGTGTCTCATGGGCTTCCTGAGAAATAGAACCATAGGACATGGCACCGGTTTTGAATCGTTTTACGATCTCATCCACGCTTTCTACTTCGTCGATCGGCACACCATTTTCCGGATAATTAAAGTCCATCAGACTTCTCAGATAGCCGCTCTGTTCTTCGTCTACCATTGCAGTATACTGTTTGAACATATCATAGCTTCCGGTCCAGGTGGACTGCTGCAGCATATGAATGGTCTGTGGATTGTAACGGTGTTCTTCTCCACCGCTTCTTCTTTTATGTTTTCCAAGGCTGTCCAGTGTCAGATCACTGGCCAGTCCCAGCGGGTCAAATGCCTGGGAATGTTTCTCATCCACCTGTTTTGCGATATCTTCCATAGTGATACCACCCACGCGGCTGACGGTTCCGGAGAAATATTTGTCGATAACTTTCTGAGAGATACCGATGGCTTCAAAAATCTTCGCACCCTGGTAAGACTGAATAGTGGAAATACCCATCTTGGAAGCAATCTTTACGATACCATGCAGGATTGCTGCATTGTAATCATCCACTGCGGCATAATAATCTTTGTCAAGCAGTCCTTCTTCGATCAGTTCCCGGATACTGTCCTGGGCCAGATATGGGTTGACTGCACATGCACCATAACCTAACAGTGTTGCAAAATGATGGACTTCTCTCGGTTCCCCGGACTCCAGGATCAGGGCCAGAGATGTCTGTTTCTTTGTATTGACCAGATGCTGATGTACGGCAGATACCGCTAACAGGGACGGAATCGGCACATGGTTTTCATCCACACCTCGGTCGGAAAGAACCAGAATATTGGCACCATCTTTGTATGCTTTATCCACTTCCACAAACAGACGGTCGATCGCGCGTTCCAGTTTCGTACTCTTATAATAGGTAATCGGAACAACTGCCACCTTGAATCCCGGTTTGTGCATCTGTTTGATCTTCAGCATATCCGTATTGGTCAGGATCGGATTGTTGATCTTTAATACCTGGCAGTTTTCCGGTTTTTCCTCCAGCAGATTACCCTTTTTACCTACATAGATCGTGGTGCTGGTGACGATCTCCTCTCGTATCGCATCGATCGGCGGGTTGGTTACCTGGGCAAATAACTGTTTGAAGTAATCGAATAACGGTCTCTGTTTTTCAGAAAGTACTGCCAGTGGTGTATCCACACCCATGGCTGCAATTGACTCTCCGCCGTTCAATGCCATGGTACGGATAGAATTCTTATATTCTTCATAGGTATAGCCGAATGCTTTCTGAAGCTGTTTTCTCTGCTCTTTACCGTATTCTTCCACATGTTTGTTCGGGATCTTCAGTTCTTTCAATTCTACCAGATTGCTGTCGAGCCATTCACCATACGGCTGTTTGGTCGCATAGATTTCTTTCAGTTCTTCATCCTGATAGATTTTTCCTTTTACAGTATCGACTAACAGCATCTTTCCAGGGTGCAGACGCTCTTTTAACACGATTTCTTCTTCCGGTACTTCCAGAACGCCGACCTCGGAAGCCAGGATCACATCCCCGCTCTTTAATACATAGTAACGGGATGGACGCAGACCGTTACGGTCAAGAACCGCACCGACCAGATCACCGTCAGAAAATACAATGGAGGCAGGACCGTCCCACGGCTCCATCATAGTTGCATAATATTGATAGAAATCTCTCTCATCCTGATCCAGTGTTTTATTGTTCGTCCATGGTTCCGGAATGGTGATCATAACTGCCAGTGGAAGCGGCATACCACTCATGACCAGAAATTCCAGTGTATTGTCAAGCATGGCAGAGTCAGATCCTCTGGTATCTACAACCGGCAGGATCTTATGCAGCTGATTTTTCAGATGGGAGGATTCCATTGTTTCCTCACGTGCCAGCATCTTGTCGGCATTACCGCGAATAGTGTTGATCTCACCGTTGTGTACGATAAAGCGGTTCGGATGCGCTCTCTCCCAGCTTGGATTCGTGTTGGTACTGAAACGGGAGTGTACCATGGCGATGGCTGATTCATAATCTTTATCCTGCAGATCGCCGAAGAAGGTGCGCAACTGTCCTACCAGAAACATACCTTTGTATACAATCGTACGGCTGGACATAGATACTACATACGTATTTTCATTACTCTGTTCAAAGACGCGGCGGGCGATGTACAGTTTCCGGTCAAATTCCAGACCTTTTTCCACACGGACAGGTTTTTTGATAAATGCCTGCACGATGTGTGGCATACAGACTCTGGCTTTGTGTCCGAGAACTTCCGGATAAACCGGAACTTCACGATAACCAAGCAGTTCCAGGCCTTCTTTTTCCACGATGATCTCAAACATCTTCTTTGCCTGGTTGCACTTCAGTTCATCCTGCGGGAAGAAGAGCTGGGCGATACCATATTCTCTCTCCTCTCCGATCTCGATTCCCAGTTTTTCACATTCTTTTTTGAAAAACTTATGGGAGATCTGCAGGAGGATACCTACACCGTCTCCGGTTTTTCCTTCTGCATCTTTTCCTGCACGATGTTCCAGATTTTCTACGATTTTCAGAGCATTCTCTACAGTAGTGTGGCTTTTGATACCTTTGCTGTTGATGACCGCTCCGATACCACAGTTATCATGCTCAAATTGCTGTCGATATAAACCTTGATTTTCTTTCATCACATTTTCTCCTCTCACTGGTGATACGCTACTGCCGCCTGGATCAGTCCGCGGAACAGCGGATGTGCGCGGTTTGGTCTGGATTTCAGTTCCGGATGTCCCTGGGTTCCCACGAAGAATGGATGACCGGGAATCTCAAGCATCTCTACGATGCGTTTGTCCGGTGACAGTCCGGAAAGTACCATTCCGTTTTCTTCCAGTTCCTGTCGATAATCGTTATTAACTTCATAGCGATGACGATGTCTTTCGCTGATTTCTTCGGTTCCGTATAATTCTCTTGCCTTGCTTCCTTCTTTCAGGATACATGGATAGGCACCGAGGCGAAGGGTTCCGCCCAGATCTTCCACACCGTTTTGTTCCGGCATCAGCGCAATGACCGGATGTGTGGTTTCCGGATCCAGCTCGATGCTGTTGGCATCTTTATAGCCGATCACATCTCTGGCAAATTCCACGATCGCCATCTGCATACCCAGGCAGATACCAAGGAACGGGATCTTTTCTTCTCTCGCATAGCGGATGGCCTCGATCTTTCCTTCCGTACCACGGGTTCCGAAACCGCCAGGTACCAGAATACCATCCACTCCTTTTAACTTCTCTGCTACATTTTCCGGTGTGATTTCTTCAGAGTCTACCCAGCGGATCTTTACATTCGCATGTGCTGCGATTCCACCGTGTTTCAGTGCTTCTACCACACTCAGATATGCATCATGCAGCTGAATGTATTTTCCGACCATGGCAATCTCCACTTCGTAGATCGGATTTCTCAAACTGTCTACCATCTCTTTCCAGTCACTCAGATCCGGTTCCGGGCAGGGAAGCTGCAGAGATTCACATACCACCTGTGCCAGATGTTCTTTTTCCATGGCAAGAGGTGCCTCGTACAGATAATCCACATCCAGATTCTGTAATACATGATTCACCGGAACGTTACAAAACAGTGCAATCTTTGCTTTCATCTCTTCCGAGATCTCATATTCACTCCGACATACCAGAACATCCGGCCACAGGCCCATTCCCTGCAGTTCCTTGACACTCTGCTGCGTTGGTTTTGTCTTCATCTCCCCGGATGCTTTCAGATACGGAATCAGAGTCACATGGATCAAAACCGCATTCTCATGACCGATTTCATGCTGAAACTGACGGATGGCCTCCAGAAACGGCTGGCTTTCGATATCACCTACCGTACCACCCACCTCGATGATTGCTATGCGGTTATCATCCTCTGACTTTGGTTTATAAAAACGATCTTTGATTTCATTAGTTATATGCGGGATTACCTGTACGGTTCCTCCGCCATAATCTCCGTGACGTTCTTTTTGCAGAACGGACCAGTAGATTTTTCCAGTTGTCACATTGGAATTCTTATCCAGGCTCTCATCAATGAATCGTTCATAGTGTCCCAGATCCAGATCCGTCTCGGTACCGTCATCCGTAACGAACACTTCCCCATGCTGAATAGGATTCATCGTACCCGGATCCACGTTGATATATGGGTCAAACTTCTGCATAGTCACTTTATAGCCTCTGGCTTTCAGAAGTCTCCCAAGCGAAGCTGCCGTAATTCCCTTTCCAAGGCCGGATACTACGCCACCTGTCACAAACACATATTTTACTGCCATCACATTTTCCTCCTCGTTTGAAAAACTATGAGAAATACGTTTTCCGAATTTCTCAGGTTGTCGCAACAGTCGCCAAGGCCTCATGCAGCCACATACTTTGGCTCGTTGCTTACGCAAAAAGGCGTCAGAAACCCTTTCGGATCTCTGACGCCTTTGTCAGTGCTTTTTAATGCTAATATTATGTCCCTTTCCTTTTATTTTGTCAATTCTTTTCTGCTGTTTTTTTTTGTTTTTCCTTTTTGCCCTGTTTTTCGACAGATTTTTTCCATTATCCGTACAACATAACCATATCGAAGTTCTATTCTCTCTTTCCGGTTGAGTGTATTACCTCCGATTACTTCCAGTTTTTTCATAAATGCAGAGACTGTCCGCATCTCATAAGGCTCCAGATTCTGCTGTCCATAGATAGATTTTCCAGAATCTCACATACGCGAAGATATGCACCTGCCTCTACTCCCTGATATTTTTCATGAATTTTCTGATCTACTTCACCGGTTTTCCATCCAAGGCTCATAGATATTCCGAGAAAAGCCGGCAATTTCTGCATTTCTTCTGTATAGATGCGGACTTTTTTCTGTTGATCTGCCCGGGCAAATTTTCTGTGCATCCACTCATAGTCCAGGATTCTTCCGATCTCCAGAATCCCAAGACAAAGAATAACCAGAAGCAACCTGATTTGCCTCAAAGGACGGATCTTCCAGAGCAGTATTTTTACTCGCCTGCCCCGGTCAGTTTATTAATCCCGCTTGCTTCGCTGTGAATATCATCCCCGGACAGATAGTATCCTTCCACGTAGCGGGTCAGAATACCATACGCACGAAACGCTTCTGCGGCTGTTTCGGCATAATACACATCATTGTCTTCTTTTCCCTCTGTCAAAAACCACCGAATCGGATCTTCGCCTTCCGGAACTTCTGACACACCCTCTGTGTAAGTGGTCTCTTCGCTGAGTCTTTTCCGAATCTGCTCCAGCGCACTGTAGATACCGTTACAGTTCCTCCTCATTATTCCATAAGCGCAAAATATTTTATTAAATCATCGTAGCATAATACCCCATTTTCTTCAACAATGTAATGTTTATTTCCATGCAAATCCGGAAAATTTTTTTGTTTTTTTTCAAATCAGGGATTGACAATCCAGAATATCCGTGTATACTACAGGACATAAAGCAATGGCGCTTTGAACTTGGAAACAGGTTCAAGGCGTCTTTTTTTATCTTTAAACATTCTGAAAACACTATGGCAATCAGAAAGGAGAACAAATCATGACACATGAAGAAATTCCTGCTTTATATGGAAGCCTTGTTTTTAACGATAAGGTAATGCGTAACAAACTGCCGAAGGATATGTACAAAGCACTTCGCAAAACAATCGAAAACGGAACTCATCTTGAGTTGGACGTAGCTAATTCTGTAGCCGTTGCCATGAAAGAATGGGCTGTAGAAAACGGTGCCACTCACTACACCCATTGGTTCCAGCCGATGACCGGTTTCACAGCTGAAAAACATGACAGTTTCATCACACCGGTTGGTGACGGCGAAGTTATCATGGACTTTTCCGGAAAAGAACTGGTAAAAGGTGAACCGGATGCATCCAGTTTCCCGTCAGGCGGACTTCGTGCTACTTTCGAGGCAAGAGGTTATACAGCATGGGATCCTACATCACCGGCTTTCATTAAAGATGGTACTTTATATATTCCGACGGCTTTCTGTTCTTACAGCGGTGAGGCACTGGATAAGAAAACCCCTCTGCTCCGTTCCATGGAGACACTGAACACAGAAGCAGTAAAGATGCTGAAACTCCTGGGAAATGAAACTGTTACCAGCGTATCCACAACCATCGGACCGGAACAGGAATACTTCCTGGTAGACAAAGACCTGTATAAGAAGAGAAAAGACCTGGTATTCTGCGGACGTACTCTGTTTGGTGCACCTGCTCCAAAAGGACAGGAAATGGAAGATCATTACTTTGGTTCACTGAAACCAAAGGTTGCTGCTTATATGCATGATCTGGATGTAGAGTTGTGGAAACTTGGTATCCCGGCAAAAACAAAACATAACGAAGTTGCTCCTGCACAGCATGAGCTGGCTCCGATCTTCGATACCGCAAACGTAGCCGTTGACCACAACCAGCTGACCATGGAAATCATGAAAAAAGTGGCTGACAAACATGGTCTGGTATGCCTGTTACATGAAAAACCATTCGAGGGCATCAACGGAAGCGGTAAACATAACAACTGGTCTCTGATAACCAACGATGGGGTAAACCTGTTAAATCCGGGAAGCACACCGGCACAGAATATCCAGTTCCTGGTATTTCTGATGGCTGTCATCAAAGCCGTAGATGAATATGCAGATCTGATGCGTGTATCTGCAACCAGCGCCGGCAACGATCACCGTCTGGGCGGTAACGAAGCTCCGCCGGCTATCGTATCCATCTTCCTTGGTGATGAACTGACTGCAGTTCTGGAATCCATCGAAAATGATACTTTCTTCGGAAAACAGAAAAAAGTACAGCTGGATATCGGTGCTCATGTACTTCCGCACTTTGTAAAAGATACCACAGACCGTAACCGTACTTCACCATTCGCCTTCACAGGTAATAAATTTGAATTCCGTATGCTTGGTTCTGCAGCATCTGTTGCAAACCCGAATGTGGTACTGAACACTGCTGTTGCAGAAGCTCTGTCTCAGTTTTATACCGAACTGGAAGGAACCAAACCGGAAGATATGGAACAGGCCGTACATGAACTGATCAAACGTGCCATCCGCAAACATAAAAAAGTTATCTTCAACGGCAACGGTTATACCGATGAGTGGGTTGCTGAAGCAGAAAAACGCGGATTATATAATCTGCCGTCTACTCCGGACTGCCTGCCACAGCTGTTAGCAGATAAAAACGTGGAACTGTTCACCAAACATCATGTATTTACAAAAGAAGAACTGGCTTCCCGTTATGAGATCAAACTGGAAAACTATGTAAAAACCATCGGTATCGAGGCTCGTACTCTTGCAGAGATGATCACCAAAGATTTTCTGCCGGCTGTCAGCACCTATGCCGCTGAGGTTTCCAAAAACGCAGCAGCAAAGAAATCCTTTATGGCTGCCGCTGATACTGCTTCGGAAGAAGCACTGGTTGAAAAACTGTCCACTGCTTACACTACTCTGACTGCAGAGGTAACAGAACTGAAAACCCTGATTGATACTTCTTTCGCTCTGGAAGATACCCAGAAATGTGCAGAAGCATTCCATGATCAGGTACTGGCAAAAATGGAAGACATCCGTACCATTGCCAGTGATATTGAAGCTTTAATTCCAGATTCTATCCTGAGCTATCCTACTTACGATCAGCTTTTGTTCTCCCTGTAGTGAGGTGGAATCTATGTGTCAGGATGAACGGATTAAAGAAGCCTGCGGTGTATTCGGTATTTATAATCCCCACGGGGAAGATGCAGCCTCTTCCATCTATTACGGGCTCTCTTCCCTGCAGCACCGTGGACAGGAATCCTGCGGAATCGCTGTGTTTGACACCAGCGGTCCCAAGGGAAATATGAATGTACAAAGAGGGATGGGACTTGTCAGTGAAGTTTTTAAAGAAGATGTTCTTTCAAATATGAAAGGAAATCTCGGTATCGGGCATGTCCGTTATTCCACAACAGGGGCGGCTACATTGAGTAACGCTCAGCCCCTGGTTCTGAATTATATTAAGGGAACTCTGGCTCTCGCTCATAACGGCAATCTGGTAAATACCGAAGAGCTTCGCAATGAACTTGCGCAAAACGGAGCCATTTTCCATACAACAACTGATTCAGAGGTTATTGCTTATTATATTGCCAGAGAAAGAGTCCGTACCAAATCGGTCGAAGAAGCGATCATGAAGACCGCCGAAAAGATCAAAGGTGCTTACGGTCTGGTCATCGCAAGCCCCCGCAAGCTGATCGGTGTCCGTGATCCCCTTGGACTGAAACCTCTTTGTCTTGGTAAGAGAGATGATTCTTATATCATCGCCTCTGAAAGTTGTGCACTGACTGCAATCGGTGCACAGTTCCTCCGTGATATCAAACCTGGTGAGATCGTAACGATCACCCGGGAAGGTATCACCTCTAACCTTACCTTATGTCAGTCCCGGCAGGCTCATTGCATTTTTGAATACATTTACTTTGCCCGTCTGGACAGCAAACTGGACGGCATCTCCGTATATGAGTCCCGACTTCGTGCCGGTGCAGCGCTTGCCAAAGCCTATCCCGCAGATGCTGACCTGGTCGTCGGTGTTCCTGACTCAGGAATTACTGCCGCACAGGGATTCGCGGCGGAATCCGGAATTCCTTTTGGACTGGCATTCTATAAAAACAGCTATGTAGGCCGTACCTTTATCAAGCCTACTCAGAAGGAACGGGAATCCAGTGTACGTCTGAAATTAAGCGTCCTGGAATCCGCTGTCAAAGGAAAAAATATTGTGCTGGTCGATGACTCCATCGTGCGTGGAACTACGATCGCCAATCTGATCCACCTTCTGAAACATGCCGGTGCAAAAGAAGTGCATGTGCGCGTCAGCTCACCGCCTTTCCTGTACCCATGTTATTTCGGTACCGATGTACCGTCCAATCAGCTGTTGATCGCCTCTTCCCATTCAACGGAAGAGATCCGACAGTTAATTGGAGCTGATTCCTTAGGATATATGAAGATCGAAGATCTCCAGTCGATGGTCGGTGACCTGCCACTGTGCAGAGCCTGCTTTGACAATCACTATCCGATGGATATTCCAAAACAGTAATCGCGGAAGAAGTATCACTTCTCCGATTACATACATCACATTTTTCTTACGCAAGGCGTATACCTCTCTCCAAAGGTATGCGCCTTTTCCCTTTGTTTCACACTTTGACATACTGTTCGCATAAAGAAAAGAAGTGTCAGCAGCTTCTTCTGTCGACACCTCTTTCTGAACATTTCATTTATAATACTTTTTTTACTTATTTTTCTTTCCAGCCACTTTTCCCCAGATCAGACAAAGTACCATCGTGATCACCATATCCGGCAGTGTGTTTCCCACCGGCAGATCTACCTTCATCAACATCCGGTACAAAACAAATCCGATCACCCACAGGATCATATTGGAGATCTGGATTTCTTTTTCACTGTGATCTTCTTTTAATAGGAAGAAATCCCCGATCTGGATCGCGATCATCGGAGCAAATACCGAACCGATCAGGTATAAGAAATCCGTGATATTATCCATCGGATACACAATAGCTGCCAGCGCGCCCACAATCGTCACACCAATGGCAATATATTTTCCGTTCAATTTATGGCTCAGAGTCTCACTGGAGATTCCTGCGGAATACGCATCCAGGAAAGTCGTGGTAACGGTGGAGAAAATGATGATCAGAAGACCCACGATACCAAGTCCCGCCTTCACCATGATCTGCGCGATATCACTCTCGCCGGTATAGATGGCAGCCCCCATACCGATCAGATACATCCAACAGCTGATCACTCCATATACAACAGCACTCACTGCGGTCGCTTTGACCGGCTCTTTTGCTTCTCTTGTGTAATCACTGATCAGCGGCAGCCAGGATAACGGCATTGCAACCGCCAGTTCCACTGCTGCTCCAAAGGTCAGTCCGTCCGCTGCCACGCTCGCTGCATGGTAATCTCCAAAGAAAATAACTTTACAGAGGATCAGTGTCAGAATAAACAACGCCGCCATCGCAACTGTATTTAATTTTCCAAGATTTGTGATACCGATCACAAGCCACAGGATGATCAGTCCACCGATCACCAGACACCAGACCCAGTTACCCACACCGACTGCCTGATTGGCTGCCAGTGCACCGTCATAGATCATGATGGCCGTCCAGCCCACCAGCTGGATCACATTTAACAGGGCAAATAACAGACTGCCTTTCTGTCCAAAGCTGATTTTTACGGTTTCCATTGCACTTTTTCGCACTTTACCGCCGATCACACCTGCTAAAAATAAAAGGACGCAGCCGATCAGATGTCCCAACAAAATAGCTGCCAGACCTTTTTTCATCCCCAGAGACGCCAGATACGTTCCGGTCAGGATCTCTGCGATAGATACTCCCGCACCGAACCATATCAGTCCGTTTTCAAACAAAGAAGTCCGTTTTTCACTCATGATCCTGTACCTCCTTTGCATATTCTCCGGTAATGGCAAATCCGTGGTTCATCGGACCGCTGCCCTTGCCGAGATCCAGCATAGCTGCCAGAGCACCGGAAATATAGGCCTTTGCGCGCTCTACAGACACATCCATAGGAAATCCCTTTGCCAGGTTGGAAGCGATCGCGCTGGAAAGCGTACAGCCGGTTCCATGAGTATTCGGGTTATCGATTCGTTTTCCGTAAAACCATTGGCAGGTTCCTTCATGATAAAGCAAGTCATTGGCATCATTCACCTTATGACCGCCTTTTAACAGAACCGCACATCCGTACTGATCACCGATCACTTTAGCCGCCTCCATCATCTCCGCTTCAGAAGTGATAGTCATACCGGAAAGTACTTCTGCCTCCGGGATATTCGGTGTCAGGATCTGTGCCAGCGGAAACAGATATTCTTTTAAGGTGCTTACCGCGTCTTCACTGATCAGTCTGGCTCCGCTGGTAGCCACCATAACCGGATCAACCACGATATTTTTTGCATCATACTCTTTCAGTTTTTCTGCAATCTTTATGATCAGACCGGAGGACGAAACCATTCCGATCTTCACTGCATCCGGAAAGATATCTGTGAAAATATTGTCCAGTTCCTCTCCTAAAAATTCCTCAGTTGCCTCCATAATTGCTGTTACGCCGGTTGTATTCTGGGCTGTCAGAGCCGTGATGGCACTCATGGCATATACGCCATTGGCCATCATCGTCTTGATATCTGCCTGGATGCCGGCGCCTCCGCTGGAATCACTGCCAGCGATTGTTAATGCTGTTCTCATATTTTTTCTCCTTTGCATATGAATTCACCATTACTTTTTTATAGCGACGAAAGGTGGTGCCCCCAATCCGCCGCGTATCAAAATTGATCCACCGGATCAATTATTGATATGCAACGCAAGCCAAAACAGACACACCAAAAGGATGGTGTGCCTGTTTTTCTCTGTAAATCATCCCTACGTTGGCATTATCCAAATCAGGTTATGGGTCGAAACGCTGCCAGTCTCCTCTCAGCCTGCTTATGCAAGCTCCCCGTTTTCTATTCGTTTTTGAGAATTGCAAAATTGCAAAACAAAAAAGCAATCCCGGTATAGCATTTCTTATCTGTAGATGATATCATCTCTTCCCGGGCCATTGGAAATCATGGTGATCGGGAAACCAATCTTCTCTTCTACGAATTCGATGTATTTTCTGCAGTTTTCCGGCAGATCTTCGTATTTCTTGATACCGCGGATATCGCATTTCCATCCCGGCAGAGTTTCATACACCGGCTTTGCCTTTTCCAGCAGTGTGGTGGTCGGGAAGTCTGTAGTTACTTCGCCGTCGATGTCGTATCCTACACATACCGGAATCTCATCCAGATATCCCAGAACATCCAGTACGGTGAACGCTACATCGGTAGTTCCCTGCATACGGCATCCGTATTTGGAAGCCACTGCATCGAACCATCCCATACGTCTCGGTCTTCCGGTTGTTGCACCGAACTCGCCGCCGTCTCCGCCTCTGCGTCTCAGCTCATCTGCCTCGTCTCCGAAGATCTCGGATACGAATGCACCTGCTCCTACTGCGCTGGAGTATGCTTTACATACGGTGATGATTTTCTTGATCTCATATGGCGGTACACCTGCTCCTACTGCACCGTATCCTGCCAGTGTGGAGGAAGAAGTTACCATTGGGTAAATACCGTGATCCGGGTCTTTTAAGGATCCCAGCTGACCCTCTAACAGGATCTCTTTTCCTTCTTTCAGTGCGTTCCACAGGAACAAAGATACGTCGCATACATATGGCTCCAGCATCTTCTTGTAGCTCATCAGCTCTTCAAAAATCTCTTCCGGTTTCAGAAGCGGTTTGTGATACAGATGCTCCAGCATAACGTTCTTTTTCTCGCAGATGCCTGCTACTTTTTCTTTCAGCGCTTCCTCGTCAAACAACTCGCTGACCTGAAAACCGATCTTTGCAAATTTATCAGAATAAAAAGGAGCGATACCTGATTTTGTGGATCCGAAGGATTTGCCACCCAGACGTTCTTCTTCGTACTGATCAAACAGAATGTGATAAGACATTACCATCTGTGCACGGTCGGAAATCAGGATCTTCGGTGTCGGTACCCCTTTGGATACGATATCCTGGATCTCTTTGAAAACCAGTGGTACATTCAGTGCAACACCGTTTCCGATCACGCTTGTGGTATGATTATAAAATACACCTGACGGCAGAGTATGCAGTGCGAACTTGCCGTAATCATTTACGATGGTATGTCCGGCATTGGCTCCACCCTGGAAACGAACGATAATGTCCGCTTCTTTAGCCAGCATATCGGTAATCTTACCTTTTCCTTCATCTCCCCAGTTTGCTCCAACAACAGCTTTAATCATTTGGTTACCTCCTGACGGGTTATCATCATTTCCTTTACAAAAATGATTATACAACACTTTTCTTATTAGTAAAACTTATTATTACTTATAAATTAAAGTCAATTATAAATTTCCTTAATAAGTATACCATCTTTCTTATTTTCCCACCAGAACTTTTTCATATTTTCCGGAAATCTTTTTAGATTTTCCGTAAACCACATGGCTGAGCACATACTGACCGTCGTTGACAAAGATTTCAATCAGATGATCGTTCACCAGAATATCCAGCTGTGCCGCACCCTCGATCACCGGAGTCGCACCTACAGTTCGCACTTCGTCACATCCTTCAAGAACAGCTGACCGGTCGCCAACGATCTTTCCTTCGCTGCGGCTGATCACATACCCACCAATATTTAAGGTTTCTCCCTCAGAAAGATCCGTCCGGATCCGGAAGACTTTTCCACTCTCTGCTGCCTCTTCGGCTGTAGTTTCCGCGCTGAGGTATGCGTCCACCTGTGGATGCATGTGGAAATACAGATGTCCCTCTTTTTCTTCCACCACGCGAGCACTGCTCATCATACCGTTCCATGCCGGGCGATCCGTACTGTCTGTCACTGCCATCGGCATACGCATCCATGAGATCATCACTCTTCTTCCCTCCGCATCCAGTGTCGTCTGCGGTGCATACAGATCCAGACCGTAATCCACATAACTGTGAGTATCCGACAGCTTCAGTTCACAGGTCTTCGGATCAAATTCCGCCAGCGCCCACACAGCCTGGTCCGGATATTTCTTTTCCCCCGGTGTCAGACGCATCGGACAGCCGATGAAAATCCACTGATCATTCTGAGAAAACAGATCCGGACACTCGATCGTCCATCCGTATGATTCTGGCCGGCACTGATTTGCGTAAGTCCAGTTTTCTCCGTCTTTACTCGTATAAAAGAGAACTCTACCAGCGTCATGATACGAGCTTCCCATCATCATATAATAGCTGTCTCCGTCTTTCCACACCTTCGGATCTCTCATCTTCGGCTCTCCGACCTCTTCATCATGAACAGTCGGCAGCACCTTCTTTTTATCCCAGTTATTAAAATGGAACCCGTCTTCCGATACGATCATTGCCTGGCTCGTCTGAATGGCATCGTCCAGTACCCGGTGAATATCTTCCGGGTCTGGTTTCAGATATTTTACCGCGCTGTAATAAATCTTCAGCTTACCATCTTCTTCCAGTGCAGTACCGGAAAACACACCATTCTGATCATATTCTTTGGTTGGAAACAGTGCGATTCCCTGATACTCCCAGTGCACCAGATCCTCACTGACCGTATGTCCCCAGTGCATGGTTCCCCATTCCGGCGCATACGGAAAATGCTGAAAAAACAGGTGATATTTGCCTTTGTAATAGATAAAACCGTTCGGATCGTTGATCCAGTTTCCCGGAGCTTTTACATGTACAAGATCTTTCATTCTTATCGTTTCCTTTCTTTTGGTGCTTAAAGTAACCGGTTACTTTTTCTTTTATCATATCATTCACCTGTATTTTCGTCAACATTTTCTCAGATTTTTCATTTCCGTTTTTTTTGAATAGTGTTACCGGTTACTCGCTCTTTCCTTGTTTTTTTGAGATTTTTTTGCTATACTGGATTAAGAAATTGAAACGATTTGTAACTGTTCAGTACCTTCACAGTTACAAGCAAAAATGCATTTGAAATCACCTTCGGTGCTGGCATTTTTGCTCGTATGTCTCGGGATTTTGGCATATCCATGCCAAAACACCTCGCGGAATATTACTTACTGAATAGTTACAACAATTCAACTACAACGGGTCTGACGCGCACGATATGCCTGAGATCTTTTCCGGCAATCGTCGGAGGTTTGTACGGCTTCGACTCGTTGTTCCTATAAAAAGAATGCATGAGGCAACGATTATGGCACGAAAACAGAATGTAACCTTCGCGGACATTGCAAAATATACGAATTTTTCCAAAACAACCATTTCCCGGTATTTTAATAACCCGGATTCCCTTACCGAGAAGAACCAGAAGATCATCGCAGACGCACTGGAAAAGCTGAATTATCAGGAAAATAAAGTGGCGCGGATCCTGGCAAGCGGACAGACCGAATTCGTCGGTGTGATCATCCCGAACCTGTTTCTTCACTATTATTCCGAGATGCTTGACCGGATTCTTTCCACATATGAGACGTTTGGGTATAAATTCCTGGTGTTTTTAAGTAACGGAGATGCTGACACCGAGCGGCAGTATATTCAGGAACTTCTCGCCTACAAGATCGAGGGGCTGATCATTTTAAGCCATGCGATCCCTTCGATGGAACTTGCCAACCTGCATATCCCGATCGTAGCGATCGAGCGGGAGGATGCTCACATCAGCAGCATCAACACCGATAACTACATGGGTGCGATCCAGGCGACCAGTCTGCTCTATCGTCACAACTGTGAAGTGCTTTTCCACATCAACAATCCGACCGCCAAAAGTATCCCGGCATACGGTCGAATCGAAGGGTTTGAAGATTTTTGCAGGGAACAGCAGATTCCACACCGCGTCTTTCTCCATGAGATGAAAGATCAGACAGCTTCCCAGGAGCATCTGAAAGAGATTCTCTCCGAGATCGAGGCGGACTCTCCCGGCAGGAAAAAGGGCATTTTCGTCTCCAACGATACCCACGCCAGCATCCTGGTCAATCTGCTGGTACGAAAATACGGTAAACTCCCGGAAGACTACCTGATTGTCGGCTTCGACGACTCCCCCGCCTCCCGAAACGCCATCTTCCCGATCAGCACCGTAGCTCAGCAAATCGATGTGCTCGCTACTGAAGCGGTGAAACTTCTGGTGGAGCAGATTGAAGAACATAAAAACAGCAAACACACACCGGTCAGCGAACCGGTACACAAGATGATCACACCGGTGCTGATCCGCAGAGAGACGACGGAGAGGGATCTGTTGGCAGAAGACGATTAAACTACCTTTTCCCGCTTCCCACATAACTAAAAACTCCCCCGATTGGAATACACGATATCGTATTTTCCAATCGGGGGAGTTTTTTATACTTTATATTTTGTTATTTCCAGTCTTTTATACATTGATCTCAGCAGTCATACCCAGCAGGTCTTTATTCTCTTCCAGCATCGGGTTGATGACGTTTTTCAGGAAGGCGTCTACCTGTACGGAAGCGCGTCCTGTGTATTTTGCAGGATCCATGGTTTTTTCCAATTCTTCCAGGGTCAGGTTGAATGCCGGGTCAGCAGCGATCAGTTCCAGAAGGTTGTTGTCTTTTCCTTCTACTTTGACGGTCTTTCCTGCTTCCATGGACAGTTCACGGATTCTCTCATGCAGTTCCTGACGGTCACCGCCTGCTTTTACAGCATCCATCATGATGTTTTCCGTAGCCATGAATGGCAGTTCGGAACGCAGTCTCTTCTCGATAACTTTCGGATATACCACCAGACCGTCTACCACATTCAGGCACAGATCCAGGATACCGTCGATTGCCAGGAATCCTTCCGGAACGGACAGTCTCTTGTTGGCAGAATCATCCAGGGTTCTCTCAAACCACTGGGTAGCGGAAGTAATTGCCGGGTTCATCGCATCTACCATCACGAAACGGGACAGGGAAGCGATACGTTCACTTCTCATCGGATTTCTCTTATAAGCCATGGCCGAAGATCCGATCTGGCTCTTCTCGAATGGTTCTTCTACTTCTTTCAGATGCTGCAGAAGACGGATATCGTTGGAAAACTTATGTGCGCTCGCTGCGATGCCTGCCAGAATATTGACCACTCTGGTATCTACTTTTCTGGAATAGGTCTGGCCGGATACCGGATAGCACTGTTTGAATCCCATCTTTTCAGCGATCATCGGATCGATCTTATCGATGGTTTCCTGATCTCCGTCGAACAGTTCCAGGAAACTTGCCTGTGTTCCGGTTGTTCCCTTGGAACCCAGCAGTTTCATAGTGCTTAAGACATAATTCAGATCTTCCAGATCCAGCATAAACTCCTGCATCCACAGGGTGGCACGTTTACCTACGGTTGTCGGCTGCGCCGGCTGGAAATGGGTAAATGCCAGTGTCGGCAGATCTTTGTATTTTTCTGCAAATTTTGCCAGCTCTGCGATCACATTCACCAGTTTTTTCTTTACCAGTTTCAGAGCTTCGGTCATAACAATAATATCGGTGTTGTCACCTACATAACAGGAAGTTGCACCCAGATGGATGATTCCCTTTGCCTTTGGGCACTGTACACCATATGCATATACATGAGACATAACATCATGACGTACCTGGCGTTCTCTCTCTTTTGCCACATCATAGTTAATATCGTCTTTGTGCGCTTTTAATTCGTCAATCTGTTCCTGGGTGATCGGCAGACCCAGTTCTTTCTCGGTCTCTGCCAGTGCGATCCAAAGGCGTCTCCAGGTACGGAACTTCATATCCGGGGAAAAGATATACTGCATTTCTTTGCTTGCATAACGCTCAGATAACGGACTTACATATCTGTCTGTACTCATATATAATCTCCTTTTTCTTGTACTTGCCGCCTCTTTACGGACGGCTTACATTTTATCGGCTATACGCCTCACAACAGTAAAATTATATAATACCGGCCCGGGAAACGCAAGCTTAGTTCTGATGAAATTTTCCTAAAAATTCCTTCATTCTTGTATGGTCTGCACCAAATACCTCATCCGGTGTTCCCTCCAGTGCCACCACACCTTTATCCATAAAGATCACACGGTCAGAGATATTTTTTGCGAATTCCATCTCATGGGTCACGATCACCATGGTGATATCCAGATCCGCCAGAGATTTGATGACTTTCAGTACTTCACCGGTCAGTTCCGGATCCAGTGCGGAAGTCGGCTCATCAAAGAACAGGATCTTCGGATTCAGTGCCAGGGCTCTTGCGATAGCCACACGCTGACACTGTCCGCCGGATAACTGATATGGATAGGCATCTGCCTTATCTTCCAGCCCCATCTTTTTCAGCAGTTCCTTCGCCTCTTTGTACACCTCGCCTTTGTCCCGTTTCTGTACATGGATCGGCGCATCTGCTATATTCTTCAATACTGAATAATGTGGAAACAGATTAAAGTTCTGGAAAACCAGCCCGAAACAGGAACGGATCTCTTTCATCTCTTTTTTATCCGGATGCATCACTTTGCCATTTTCTACCCAGGCAGCTTTTTTCCCCATGTACAGGATCTCTCCGCCGTCAATCTCCTCAAGCATCGTCGCGCAGCGAAGCATCGTGGATTTGCCGGAACCGGAAGGACCGATGATAGAAACGATTTCTCCTTCTTCCACCGACAGAGAGATATCTTTTAAGACACCCAGTCCGTCAAATTCTTTTTTGATATGATTCATTTCCAACAGTTTCATGTCGACCCTCCTAGCGATAATAGTTCAGTTTCTTCTCAAACAGTTCCATCACCCAGGCTACCACATAGTTAAATACATAGTAGAAAATACCTGCGATAAAGAACGGTACTACAGTAGTCTGTGCAGCTGCAATCTGTTTTGCAACGGCAAACATCTCGATATAAGATACGGAATATACCAGAGAGGTATCTTTGACCAGTGTGATGACCTCGTTGGTGACAGATGGCAAAACGATTTTTACCACCTGTGGCAGAACGATCTTGAAGAAGGTCTGTACTCTGGTGTAGCCGAGCAGCTGTGCTGCCTCATACTGTCCGGTCGGGATCGATTCGATACCGGAACGGTAGATTTCCGCAAAATATGCCGCATAGTTCAGAGAACATCCCAGAATGATGGCTGTAAACTTATAACCGCCGATATTCATGCCCCACAGATAAAACGGTCCGAAATACCAGATCAGCAACTGCAGCATCAGTGGGGTTCCACGCATGATGGAAATATAGATCTTCACCAGCCAGCTTAGTGGCTTAAACCGGCATACGCGTCCAAAATATACGATCATTCCCAGTGGAAGGGAAAAGATCAGTGTCAGAAAAAAGATCAGACAGGTCTGTCCAAAACCCGCCGTCATCTGTCGTACCATTACCTCAATACTCATTGCATATCCTCCATATTCTACAGCACCGGGATAAACGAGCTAAAATACGCTTCGCAAATTTTACTCGTTATCGCGGCAGTCGTCAAGGTCTCGTGCAAGCACGGACTTTGACTCGTTGCTCGCGTAAATTTACTTATCCCGGGTTCGCGGTATTCGCCAAAGTCCATGCGGGCATGGACACTGGCTCATTACTCGCGAAAACATGCCCCCCGGAAGGTAGTGTCTGCCTCCCGAGGGGTTACATTTTTTCTTATCCGACGTTATTTTCGTCTTCTTATTCAGCTTTTAAAGTCACCATATCGGCGATTTCATATTTTTCTGCCAGTTCTGCAACTTTTCCTTCGTTTGCCAGTTCCTGCAGATCTTTGTTTACGATGTCACACAGTTCCTGGTTTCCTTTTTTGAATCCGATTGCATACTGTTCGGTATTCAGTGTCTCATCGAGGATCTTGAAGCCCTCTCCTCTCGAGTTCAGCTGATATTTGGCAACTCCGACATCAATGGCCAGTGCATCCAGCGCGCCTGCCTGCAACTCGGTAAATGCGGTATTGTAATCTGCAAATTCATTCAGAGATCCGAAGGTATCTGCCAGTGCTTTCTGTCCGCCTTCATCCTCACTCTGTAACAGATCCAGTGCTGCGGAAGCTGCCTGTACACCAACGGTCTTTCCTGCCAGATCGCTCAGCTGTTCGATACCGGAATCCTCTGCAACTACGATCACCTGGCTGTTATCCACATACGGAACAGAGAAGGTATAATCATCTTCTCTTCCGTTCATGGTAAATCCATTCCAGATACAGTCGATGGATCCTGAATTCAGTTCCATATCTTTGGAATCCCAGTTGATCGGCTTTTTCACCAGTTCCCAGCCTTCTTTGTCACATACCGCCTGTGCCAGTTCCAGGTCAAATCCGGTGTATTCTCCATCATCATCCATATAACCGTATGGCGGATATTCTGCATCGAAACCTACTGTGAACGTCGTTCTGCTGCTTTCATCCGTTGTTTCTGCGGAAGCATTCTCGCTGCTCTCATCCGTTGTTTCTGTGCTCTCGGTCTTGCTTGTATCTTCGGTCGCTGTATCTTTACTGGAACCACATCCTGCAAACAGGGACAGTGCCATTGTTGCTGCTACCATGATGCTTACTGTTTTCTTTTTCATAACAATTACCTCCGGTTTTTCATATGCTAACACTCTATCATAGTAAAGTATTAATGTCAAGACATTTTTCAAAATTTGTCTTTGTACTGTGGACACACCGGGGAGTTCTCATCTGCAACATATTTTTCCGAAAATTCGTTTTATCAGAACTGATCCCCGGAACCAATGATTGATATGCAATGCAACCAAAGAAAAAGCAGTGAAACCGGTTTTATTCACCGCCTTACTCTGCTTTTTCCTGTTTAACCTGATATTCAATTATTTTTATTTCTCATTGTTTTTTATTGATAATTTTTATCAGTATCCCGTGCTCTTATGGTACTCCGCAGTCAGCTGTTCCAGCAGATGCTCCATCCCCTGCTGATAATCCTCTTCTCTGCCCTGCTGTTTTTCTTCCAGTAACTTTTTATATTCCTGGCCTTCCGGTGTGTCATAGAGGTCTTCCACAGCTTCTTCCACTTCTACATAGATTTCTTCCTGGCGTTCTTCATCGACTTCCAGCTGTTTCGCCTTTTCCACAAAAGCGTCCACACCATGTTCCATATACACGGCATACAGAAGGCTCTTTACCGCTCCCATCGTGTGCAGTTTGCCGTAGGCGATCTCAAAGCAACGAATCGCTTCTTCCATCTGAAACAGCCTTGCATAGGCGCAGCCCATATTGTGGTAGATTTCTCCGATAAACTGTTTTCCGAGAAGGATCTCCTGGCGGGGAAGTTCCTGGTCTGAGGTCACTTCTTCCTGTTTCTCCTCCCGGGAAGAAGAACTATCCGTCTCCGCTGCATCTGTTTCCTGGTTCTCCGGTGTACTGTCGGTCTCTTCCTCTGCTCCACCCTGTGGATCTTCCATCATATCGATGGTGATCGCAACCGGAGACTCTGCTTCTGCGCCTGCAGGGTTTTCTGTTGTTTCCTGCACTCCTACAGTATGGTCCGCTGCTGCTTCGGTCGCTTCCGGTTTTCTGATATCCGTCACTTCGGTGTCATCTTCCGCTTCCCGGCGAAGCGCCCTTTGATAAACCTTGATGGCGTTCACATATTTTCCGTGTTCCATCAGATAATCACCTTTTCGCTTCTGACGCAACACTTCCGGTTCATTTGCCAGCTGTCGGATCTGCTGATTCAATCTGCGGAACTCTTCCAGAGACAGATAACTGATCTCCTTGAACACCGGAAGGATAAAATCTCCCACCTTCATCTCATCGTCATCCAGATGTTTATACAGATTTTCTGCCAATTTCTTCAATCCCAGCTGATCCCGGATCCAGAAACACAATTCCTCGTTCAGGATCGTACTGTCCAGCAGATATATATTATGATAAAAATAAAAGCACAGTTCTTCGATGGAATAGATATTGGTACTGATGTTTTCAATATAATAAGGCAGTTTTGCCCGTTTTACCTGACACAAAATATATCCACTCATTCTTCTGCCCCCCGACTCTTCATCGTCTCATGCCATGTAAGGTTGCTCGACGGATAAAGATCTCCAAATCCCATATCCGTCACATCAATCCTGCACTCGTCTGCCGCAGTAAATTCCAGATGTATATGCAGTCTAGTCGCTTTTGCCGGACGGTCCGGAAGACCGGGCAAAGGCATACTGTAGCGCACTTTACCGGTATTTTCCATATCAGACACAACAAATTCCAGTTCCCTGGTATCATCCAGAATAATTTCACAGTCTCCCATTGCTTCGTACCAGTTGACACCGGATACAATCAGTGGATGATAGGCCGGTGTTCCGAACACAGTCATCTCCATGCCCACATTTTCCCGTACCAGATCATTGCCCACATACAGATACCCCTTCAGATTCCGTTCCTCTGTCTTTTCTTTCGCAGCATAGCAGGCACCCTTGGAAAACAGATTATTTCCGTAAAATACCCGGCGCTGGTGTTTACAAAGCTCAGCCACAGATTTTTCTGCCCAGTCTCGCTCGAACCCTTCCCCCACCAGGTAAATACTTGAATAAACCTCACTTCCCACTGATTCTGTCACAAACTGGCAAAAATCCACATCACGCTGCATATATTCCGTGTGTAGTGTGATATGACCACCCCGTCTGACTCCGACATGTACCGGACGGGTACTGCGGTTCATCTCAAGTTTTGCATAAGAAACTTCATCCTTGTCAAATACAAACAAGCCTACACTTCTGCTCCAGATCTCCGGTTTCTGATATAACGTATGATAATAAAAGCTTTCTTCATAATCCTGCAGAAAACAACGGTTTCTCGGAAATCCCATCTCCCGGCATGCCACCCGAATGTTCTCCACCATCGGGCGTGTCAGTACCGGCGTAGTGATCATCAGTCCGTTGATACTCTTCACCAGATCCGGCACACCAAGGATACGAAGTGCATTACCGATAAATTTTCCGAGAAGTTCTCCAACCTTCCATGTAGCCCCGTCCACTTCCACTGTCTCCTGTTTCAGACACAGTGTATACAGGTTTTCCACAGGAATCTCATCCTGCTGTTCCACAAAGTACTCTACTTCCAGGCCGAAGTGCCATTCCTCTTCTCCCGGTTTCTTGCTGAGCACATTGGGAAAGGTATACTGACCGGTTCCCACCTTCACCGGCAGAGAAACGGGTTCTCCCTCACGCCGGTCATAATAACACAGCTGTGAGACCTTCTCCCCAAAATCAAATCCTACCAATATATTTCTGACTTCGTTCATTTTTCTGCCTCCATCTGTGTATTACGCATGGAGTACCGGAAACATTTTTCTTGCAAAATGTTCTCTCTGTAGGTACTGTTCCATGGCTTTTTCTGTCTGCTCTCTCCGTCCCAGTTTCCGGCCTGCCAGCATCTGATTGATCAGCTGATATTTTGTGTTTCCTTCCTGTAAAGACTCTTCCATCGTCAGAAGTTTCTTTTCCGTCTGTCGGGTATCATCCGGCAGTTCCACTGTCAGGTAATACTCCAGTATCTCATCATAAAACAGCAGGAATTCCTTTACAAAAATGCCCTGGTACATATTTTTCATCGGTTCACTTTTAAAGTTTTCACCGGTATCTTTGTCACGGATCAGTCGATAATGAATTGTCACCCGCGCTCCGGCCGGGTACTGAACCTGAATAAACTGTTTGTCATCCATCTGGTATGGTTTTGTGAATCTTGCCGGGAACTTCCGGTAAAATGCAAACCGCAGGCTGTTTTCCGTACATTCTTCGAGAATCTCATCGATCAGTTTTTCCTGCTCTTCTGTATAAGTATCCAGTTCTGCATAATATTTCAGGAGTGCCAGGTGACAGATCCGGTCTACCTCCTGCTTTCTCCTGCAACATTGTTCCAGGCACTGGAAAATATATGGATCTGTTTCTTTTTTGCCCAGAAAATATCCGTATGCCCAGAAAGAAATGTATGCCAGGATCACAGGTTCTTTTCCCTTCTGTGCCACATACTGTTCCAGCATCGCAGCTCCCTGCCTCAGATAGACACGTCCGAACATGGAGAGTAGAAGAATCTCTTCCTCCAGCGCATACGTATCCAGCTGGAATCCGCGCATCCGTTCCCATAAAAGTGCCATCTGTTCCACAGATCCAAGCAGATTATCGCTCAGGTAAATCAGAATCACTTCATTGTAGAGTCCCTGTTCAAATACATACTGCGCCAGATACACCAGTTCTTCCTGTTCCACAAAATCATAATCCAGAATCAGATAGCTGGTCAGTTTCATCAGACTTTCCGTTTTTATGCCTTCATAGCCATAACGGCTGATCATGTCCAATGCCGTGGCATACATCCCTTTTTCAATCAGGATCTCGCAGAGTAATACCTTATCTACTTTTGCAAATGTCACCAGATCCATTTTTTTCAGATAACTATCCAGCGTATCATCGCCTGCGTGTTCTGCATAATATTCCAGAATTTTTCTGCATACCATATGGCGGTATGGCTCCTGGAATTCTGACATTTCCACCACATGCTGGTAACAGCCAAGGGTGGAAAGCCCGATCTGTCTGCGGCTGTCATTGCCACATACGGCAAGTAACAATCCGGGTGTTGCGATATCCAGATTCATGCACGACTGCAGATATGGTTTTTCATCCATCAGTTTCTGTATATTGTAATCTACCGTTGTCGCATAACGCCGCCGTTTCTCATCCTCAAAAAGGATTCTCGCATCCGGTGTATACAGCTGAATATAGGCAGCACCGTCTGTGCACGGATAGCTTTGTTCTTCTTTCAGTTCTCCATGACACACGATGACGCTGCGAATCTTCGGATCATCACAGTACACCCGATAAGAAAACATAACTTTCGCCATCGCTTCTCCAAGAGCCGGCGTTGCAATGTCTTCGATGCATTCCTGATAGATGGTAGCATAATCTTCACTGATTCTTCCCTCCATCAATGCTTCCTGCGCGAATGCTTCCATCGCCTTACGATAATTCTGATATGTTGTCTTATCTGCCTCTTTATTGCGTATCACATTGGCATACACAGATGCCCGTTTTCTGCTGCTCAGTGTATTGTTATATACAAAATACATACGGATCACCTGCGGCAGTACACTCTGGAAGCCCTGAGGCATAGTTTCAATATAATATTCATATAAGCGGGTGATCCGGATATCTGCCTCCACTGCCAGCTGATACCAGCGGAAATACTCGCTCTTCGCCGGCTGTCCCTTCATAATGTATTTGCAGATATGATCCACCAGATCATTGCCAGGATAAGCCTCGTAACATTTTACCAGCAGACGGTAGATCACCGGCTGGAAATTCTTCACATATTCTGAGAGATGCCCGATCCGCATGGTCAGTTCTTCATTCAGTTTTCCATAACGTGCTGCATAGTGAAGAACCTGTACCATAAACGGTGACAGTTTTTTCAGATAGCCTGCTTCTGTTTCCATTTTCTCATAGGCTGCCAGATACAGAAACGGGCTTCTGCATCCCAGATCAAACAGTTCTTCCAACATATACATCTGTCTGCCCGGTGCCTGCTTATATTCTTCCGAAGTTTCCATCAGCACTTTCAGGATTGGATAACTGCCCGGATTCATACGATAGAGATTTTCGATCCTGGCCTGTGCTGTCATCTTCTGTTCTTCAGTAGCCACAGAGGTCTTCACTGCCAGCGCCAGATACCAGGCTTCTTCCTCCATCTGTTCCCTGGTAAATTTCAGTTCCCTGAGAGGCCACAGCACAGACATGGCATTTGCCACATCTCCGGTCTGTTCATAGATGTATGCCTCTGTCAGCTGTTGTTTCGGATAATAACATCCGAGATTCCGGAGATTTTCCAGTTCTTTCAAGGATGCTTCTTTCCATTCCTGCTGTTTTATCTCGCCCAGCAGATATTTTTCATACAGTGTTGCCAGTGCCGCCTGTCCTTTTTTCTCATAAGTTCTTGTGCTCAGTTCATAGGAAGCATTGCCCGAAGCCTTCACCTCATAGATATACGTTCCATATACGGTTTTGATCCGGATCTGTCCGTATTTTCTTCCGCTTCCCAGTTTTTCTTTGCGGATCAGATATTCCAGCCCATAAACACTTCCGATGAAATCCTCACTGGTGATCACTTTCTTTTCCACTTCCAGGAAATCTCCGGTAACCTCCACTTCCATCCGGGTATACCCCCAGGTGCTCTTATACAGATTCAGACAGTCTTTGACTGTAGTATCCAGATGATCCCAGGTCTGTTCTGTCTTTTCCAGACGCAGAGTCACCGGCTCTTTTTTTCCGGTTCCGATCAGAAACTCTTCCATATGCTGATAGGTCACCGGGTTTCTGGACATCCCCCGGTACAGGCTTTCGTATCCCGGATCTTCTCCCTGCAGCACTTTCAGAAAGCTCTCGCTTGTATAAAGACGAAATGCCTCCCGATAATCACTCTCCGCCAGTTTGATAAATGCTTCCAGATTATCCACTGCTCCGCGGGATGTCTGAATCCCGTCGTCTTTGATCTCTGCGTGTACCGGCACCTGGTATTCTCCCAGGTTACTGTTGATCGTAATCACTGCATCTACCGTCTCACCTGCGGACAGTCCCTTCACATCCAGCCCGTAAAGAATACATACGGTTGTTCCCGAAAATTTTTCTTTTGCCAGCAGTACCCGGCGATTGGATGACATGGTCATTCCCTTGATCCTGCGGTTATCTTCTGCCGCCACATATAATTCTCCCCGAACATTCTCCCCTTCATTGGTCGTAAGGTTAATCTGTGTATCGGAAAGAGTCAGCTTTGGTACTTCATATTCAAATCTTCCGTTTAGTAACTGTTCCATTCTTCTTTTCAAAGTATCCACCTGCGCTTCTTCTTTTATCGACCTTGACTATTTTTTTCTTATCATTATAATGAAACTAACATGATTGCTCATTTCATATGGTGTTGGGACAAAAGGCATTTTGCCCACTTTCTTATCATTTTGCAAAGCAATCTGCAAAAATACTCATAATTATTTTTATTATACACTACGCAAAAGTTTGTTGCAAGAAAAGAGGAGACATTATGATTAAACACAAGGATCATTTCCACGGCAGTGACCTGGAAGCTATTGAGAAATGTTATCATATTAAGAAGGAGGATATCATCAGTTTCAGTGCAAATGTCAATCCGCTGGGAATTTCTTATCAGCTACGTTCCACACTGGCCGATAATCTGGATGCGATCACTACGTATCCTGACCGGGAGTATACAGCTCTTCGCACCTGTATTGCCACGTATGCGGGAACGCAGCCGGAAAATGTGATTGTCGGAAATGGTTCCACAGAACTGATTTCTCTGTTTATTCAGACGAAGCACCCGAAAAAAGCACTGGTACTTGGTCCTACGTATTCGGAGTATGAACGGGAAATCGCACTGGGCGGCGGTACAACACTGTATTATCCTTTGAAAGAAGAACATGGGTTTCATATGGATGTGGAAGATTTCTGCAGCCATCTTTCCGATCAGCTGGAGCTTCTGGTACTCTGTAATCCGAATAATCCTACTTCTACCGCAATCACCTGCAGTCAGATGCGCCGGATCCTGGATGCCTGCCTGCAGTATGGAATTTTCGTGATGGTGGATGAAACATATGTGGAATTTGCACCGGAAGAGAAAGATGTGACCAGTATTCCTCTGACAAATTATTATACAAATCTGATCATTCTGCGTGGCACTTCAAAGTTTTTCGCAGCTCCGGGACTGCGGCTTGGCTATGCGGTGACAGGAAATCAGGATCTGATCAAGGCAATCAATACAAGAAAAAATCCCTGGACGATCAATTCGCTGGCAGAGATTGCCGGACGGCTGATGTTTCCGGATGAGGAATATATTCGTCATACGAGAGAACTGATCTGCAGGGAGAGAGACCGTTTGTATAACGAGTTGTCGACCTGGGACTGTGTGACGGTGTATGAAGCTTCGGCGAATTTTATCCTGATGAAGATCCGGAAACCCGGAATTACTTCCCAGGATCTGTTCGATCATTGTATCCGGAAGGGACTGATGATCCGGGATTGTTCCACGTTTCCGTTTTTGGATGATCATTTTGTGAGATTTTGTGTGATGCTGCCGGAGCAGAATGATCGGCTTTTGGAGGCGTTCAGAGAAATTTTACTGTAAAACTTTCCTTTTATACTCCTAGAGCGTGTCTGAAAAACATTTTAAATTGTTTATTTTAACCAAATTAATATTGAGGCGATACAAATAAATCCCAAGTAGGTTGCAGCTAATTTGTCATAACGTGTAGCGATTCGTCGGAATGCTTTTAATTTCAGAAAA
>NZ_JALFPR010000118.1:0-4109 GCF_022785585.1 Oliverpabstia sp.
CGGATAGAAAATGATCAGATCAATGTAGAAACTCTGGCGGAACTGTTAGAGGACGACGCGATCCGCACCCACACATTTACCGGTGTCGTAACAGGAACTTTTGACAATGAAAATGAGATCCGGGGAAAATTATCCGGAGAATCCGTAGGTGCAGCATTCAGACATTTAAAAGAGGAAGTGGAACAGTATTATGGAGAAAGCAATTAGAGTTCAGTGTTTTCAGAACCTGGTAAATTATCGAAAACCGAGTAGCTTTATCATAAAAGAGACATTCCCGCTTCCTCCGTATTCTACGGTGCTTGGAATGATCCATGCGGCCTGCGGATACCAGGAATTTCATCCGATGAAACTGTGTATTCAGGGAACAAACAGCGGAATGGTGTCGGAACTGTATACCAGATATTCCTTTTCTTCTGGTACGAAGTATGAAGAGGGAAGACATCAGCTGTGTGTGGATGGAAAATATGGTGTGTTTAAGGGGATCGCGAATGTAGAACTGGTCTGTGATAATCACATGGTGATTCATATTATTCCGGCAGAGGAAGATTTTGCACATGTATATCAATCTCTTCTATATCCGGGCAGGTATTTATCCCTGGGAAGATATGAGGATCTCCTGGATATCGAACGGGTTGACATTGTGAAAATTCATCAGGAAGAGGAAGTAGATCTCAAGCGGGATATGTACATACCGGTAGCGATGGCAGAGACACTGGGGATTGAGAAAAGTCGTATGACGGTGTACCATCTGACAAAGGAATATGAGATTACCAAACAGGGTCTGCGGCGGTGGAAAAAGGAAAATGGAAGAGTCAATGCTTTTTATTATCCTGCAGGAAATACACTGGGGCAGGGTGCCTACGTGGACGATTTCGAGGAAGATGCAGCGTTAGTGTTCTGTTAAAGAAGGTCAGAAAGGCGTGGGAATGAAATACTATGCAAAATCGAAGAAAAAGGGATTATCCGATAAAGAGCGGGGGAAACAGATAAAAGAACCGGAAGAAGAACAAAAAACACTGAATAGCCATCAGGAAGATATTGTGCGGTGTGCTGAAGCGTTTTTTGAAGAATATGGCCAGTATTTTTCTGAAAAAGAGAAACGGCTGGTCATAGAAGCCTGCCGCATTCATGATTGGGGGAAGGCGAATCTGGTCTTTCAGGTAATGATAAATCCGGAACTTGCCGGAGAACGGAAGTTAAATGTGAAATCTATCAGTCAGATCCCTCATGGACATCTTAGCGCAGTTACTCTGTCACAAAACGAATTCTTTGCAATGGACGATAGTTTTACGAAAGATGATTTTGGGGCTTTTGTCACGGCAGTCTATCATCACCATACGAGAAAAGACCAGGAAGACAGTTCGGAGCTTCGTACATATGGAAAGAAATATTATCTGGAAGAGATCAGTGATTATCTTGGACAGACCAGAACAAAACTGTACTGCAGCAACTTGAACCAGCTTCTGTTTCACAATAACGGATATAGTCGGAAGTTCCTATGTGATCCTGCAGTCTGGAATGAATATCTTCTCGTAAAAGGATTGCTGAATAAGTTTGATTATACGGTTAGTGCCGGATATGAGAATGCGGAACTGGCATGTGATATCAGGGAAAAAAGGCTGAAAAAAGAAGTGGAGAGTTTTCTGGAAGGAAAAGATTTACGGCCTGCTCAACAGTTCATGAAAGAGCATATGGATGATAGCCTTGTTGTTATTGCGCCCACCGGATCCGGAAAAACAGAAGCCGCTTTGTTATGGCTTGACGGGGAGAAAGGATTTTACACGCTGCCTTTGAAAGTTTCTTCCAATGCAATTTATTCCAGAATAAAAAACGGATATGGTTATGAACATGCGGCGATTTTGCATTCGGACAGCATGGCGATGTATCTGAAAGAAAATCCGGGATCTGCCTGGGAAAAACAGGAACAGGCAAAGTTGTTAGCGAATCCTGTTACTGTGTGTACGATTGACCAGTTGTTTACGTTTGTTTACAGGGCGCTGGGGACAGAGATCTTTGCAGCAACTTTGAAGTATTCCAAGCTGATCATAGATGAAATACAGTCTTATGATCCAAGAAGTATTGCTACGATCTTATACGGTCTGAAAACCATCCAGCAAATGGGCGGCAGATATGCGATTATTACGGCAACTTTTCCACCTGTACTGAAAGATTTTATGGAGCAATACGGATTGGCAGATCATTGTTTGTTTGCAGACTTTACAGAAGATCCGGATATTCTCATTCGTCATAAGGTAAGCATCCAGTATTCGGAAATGTATCTGGAAGAGATTGCAAAGCAGGGGAAAACCAAAAAAGTACTGGTGATTTGTAATACCGTTTCCAGGGCGCAGGAGGTTTATGAAAAACTGCGGGAAAGGAACGATTCTGTGTGGCTGTTACATTCCCGTTTTATTCGCAGAGACCGTAATTTACTGGAACAAAAGATTATGGAGTTTTCAGAATCGGATGAAGCGGGGATCTGGGTCACCACGCAGATCGTTGAAGCCAGTCTGGATATCGATTTTGATATTCTGCACACGGAAATGTGTACAGCAGACAGCTTGTTGCAGCGTATGGGAAGATGTAACCGGAAGGGAAGAAGGATTCCTGAACTTTCCAATATTTTTGTATATGATAACAAAAATGGAAGCGGAAGTATTTACGAGGAGAACTTGTATCAGCGATCGCTGGAAAAACTGAAAAAGTATGAAGATATCCTTTTTTCAGAAAAACAGAAGACGAAATATATGAATGAAGTGTATCGGACAGAAGCGATACGGAATACAGAATATTACAAGAAAATTCAAGACTGTATGGAGAAATTCTCGGAGATCCATCCGGCGGAATATACTCTATCGGAAGCGAAGGTGCGCGATATCAAGAGCATTACGGTCATTCCGGATACCATCTATGAAGAAAATCAAGAACTGTTTGAAGAAGTAGAAGACAGATATCTATCAAAAGAGAGAAAGCAGGAGATTCGGACAAAGTTGCAGGATTTAACCATGGGAATCAATCTGAGGACCTGTTTTGGACATCCGGATGGAATAGATAAGGCAGCAATTGGCTCGACAGACATCCATCGAACACAGTTTGTTTATGAGTTTGATTGTGAAACACTGCAAGGACGAGGTCTTTTGCTTGGAGAGAAGGCAGATAGTATCTTTTTATAGGAGGTACGACGTGAAAGAAAATATAACTGGTATGATGGTATATTATTACTTCGTCTGCGAACGAAAACTCTGGTACTTCTGTCATGAAATCACAATGGAGACGGAGAACGAAGATGTGTTACTCGGAAAACTGTTGGACGAGAGCAGTTACAAAAAGAATGACAAACACATTTCTATTGATCAGATAATCAACATTGATTTCATGAAAGAATTCGGAGAGCTGCATGAGGTGAAAAAGAGTAAGTCTGTAGAAGAAGCAGGGATTTGGCAGATGAAATACTATCTGTATTACCTGCAGCAGCGTGGTGTGACCGGAATGAAAGGAAAAATCGATTACCCATTATTAAAAAAGACAATGAGTGTGGAGCTTACAGATGAAGACTGCGGGGAAATAGAAAAAATCATCTGTGAAATTACACAGATAAAAAAGAGGAATATACCACCGGATGATTGTAATAAGAAAATATGCAAGAAATGTGCGTATTATGATTTGTGCTTTATATAATACGAGGTGAGTGATATGAAACAAAGTTTTTATGTTTATAATAACGGGGACTTAAAACGAAAAGATAACACACTTCAGTTTACGAATCACGATGGAGAAAAGAGAGATATACCGGTTGAACGGATTTCTGATATTTATGTGATGTCGGAAATGTCTTTCAATACAGCTTTTATCAATTATATTTCACAATATGGGATTCCGATGCATTTTTTCAATTACTATAATTTTTATACGGGAAGTTATTATCCGAGGGAAACGTTGCTGGCAGGGAGATTGCTGGTAAGACAGGTTGAACATTACACGGATTATGAGAAAAGGATTGTGTTGGCGAGGAAATTTATCGAGGCTGCGGCGGATAATATTTATCGTAATCTCAGATATTATAATGGAAGAGGGAAAGATGTTTCTGTTTATATGAAAGAAGTGGATTC
>NZ_JALFPR010000164.1:0-6173 GCF_022785585.1 Oliverpabstia sp.
ATCTGCGGAAGGCTCATATCGGAGAGGTTCACTGTTCGTTATGGCCGGAGGAGACGGTGAAACTGGCGGAAGAGCATAATATTCCGTTACTGTAAATCTTGAAAATTAGTTTTCCTATAGGGACGCGAGAGGGATCGGGGGTCCCGGGGGCAACAACTTGGGCAGGGCAAGCTTTGAAATCCAGCCCTTACGGAGACTTAGGCTCAAGCGCTCTCGCGAGAGTCTTAGTCGCAGTTAGGGATTAGTTCAAAGTTCCCCTGCCCACGTTGCCCGGACAAGAAGCTCCAGCCGCTCCCGTCCGCTTTAGCAACCTTTATTCTCTTTTTACAGTTCGATCTCCCCGTCAAACACAACCGCTGCCGGTCCGGTCATGTATACCAGGTTTTCTTCCCGATCCCAGTAAATCTTCAGATCCCCGCCGAGCAGTTTCACTGTCACTTCCTCTTCTTTCACATATCCGTTCAGAATCGAAGCCACAGCTACCGCACAGGCACCTGTTCCACATGCCAGTGTCTCTCCGGAACCACGTTCCCACACCCGCATTTCTACGGTATGATCATCCAGCACCTTCACAAATTCTGTATTTACCCTGTCAGGAAAAGCCGGATGGAACTCAAACTTCGGACCGATCTTTTCGATGTCTAATCCTTTTACATCGTCAATGTATGTGATCGCATGTGGGTTACCCATTGATACGCCGGTGATGCGATATTCTTTTCCGTCTACCAGAAGGGGTTCATTGATCACCTGCTCTTTTTCGGAAACTACCGGGATTTTTGCGGCTTCGAGGATCGGTGCGCCCATATTAACTTTTACCAGCACCACTTTCCCGTTTTCCACGGTCAGATCCAGATACTTGATGCCGCTTGCCGTCTCCACAGAGACAGATGTTTTGTCTGTCAGACCGTAATCGTATACGTATTTCGCCACACAGCGGATTCCGTTTCCACACATCGCTCCACGGGAACCGTCTGCGTTATACATATCCATCTGGAAATCTGCCACCTCAGATGGTTTGATCAGAATCAGTCCGTCAGAACCGATTCCGAAATGACGGTCACTGACTTTGATCGCTGCTTCCCCGGGATCTTCAACCTTTTCTTTAAAACAGTTTACATATACATAATCATTTCCGATACCCTGCATTTTCGTAAATTTCATAGAATTTCCTCACTTTCTGTTGCCACTTAGATTGTCTGTTTGCAACGGTTCCGTAGCTATTGGTTCGTAACTGCGAAGATAGCGAACCGTTATATCTGTTTTATTTACAGTTACCTCATTCATATTCGAATTATGCTCATTATAGCGTATTCCCACCTTTTTTGGAAGTCCGCGTTGACAAACCGGGAGGCAATCCATTACAATCTTAATAGAGTTTTTATAATTTTACCATTTAATCAGAGGAGGGAAACAAACCATGGAAAAACTCTTTAAACTGAAAGAGCATAACACCACGGTAAAAACAGAAGTGATGGCCGGTATTACCACATTTCTTACCATGGCGTATATACTCGCAGTTAACCCTAACATGTTAAATGCTTCAGGAATGGACAGCGGAGCCGTCTTCACAGCTACCGCACTGGCCTCTGCACTGGCAACCTTTATTATGGCGTTCTGGGCAAATTATCCGATCGCACTGTCTGCAGGTATGGGGCTGAATGCTTATTTTGCTTATACAGTATGTCTTGGACAGCTGCAGGGAATCGATGATCCCTGGAAGATCGCACTGGCTGCTGTACTGGTAGAGGGTATCATTTTCATTATTCTTTCATTTTTCAAATTGCGTGAAACGATCGTCAACGCAATCCCTGAGAACCTGAAATACGGTATTACATCCGGTATCGGTCTGTTTATCGCATTTGTTGGTCTTAAGGGTGCCGGTGTTGTCGTATCTGATGACTCCACACTGGTTGCACTCGGTAACTTCGGAAGACCGGAAGTTGCTCTGTGCCTGATCGGTATCCTGGTGATTGCTGTGATGAATCACTATAATGTAAAAGGATCTATTCTCTGGGGTATCCTGATCACCTGGGTTCTGGGAATCATTGCTCAGCTGACAGGCTGGTATGTAGTAGATCCGGATGCTGGGGCAGCCTCTCTGATTCCGTCTCTGAGTGCTTCTTCCTTCATCCCGCCGTCCATCTCATCAACTTTCTGCAAATTTGATTTTGCATGGATCGGTTCTCATGTATCTGAGTTCGTTGTTATCGTATTCTCATTCCTGTTTGTAGATATGTTCGATACCATCGGTACTGTTATCGGTGTTGCCGAAAAAGCAGATCTGCTGGATGAGGACGGTAATCTTCCTCGCGTAGGCCGTGTCCTGATGGCGGATGCTATCGGTACGGTAGCAGGTTCTATGCTTGGTACTTCCACCGTTACCAGTTTCGTAGAGTCCAGTTCCGGTGTTGCGGAAGGCGGAAAAACCGGTCTGACTGCTATGACAACCGGTATCCTGTTTTTGGTTGCACTGTTCCTGTCACCGATCTTCCTGGCTATTCCAAGCTTTGCCACAGCTCCGGCTCTGGTAATCGTTGGTTTCTTTATGGCTTCTTCCATCAAGAAAATGGAATTCGACGGTGATCTGGCAGATGCTGTCGGCGGATATCTGGCATTCCTGATGATGCCTCTTACGTATTCTATCGCAAACGGTATCATGTTCGGTGTTCTGGCATGGTTCATCATTAAAGTATGCACCGGTCAGCTGAAAAAGATTCATCCGGTTATGTATATCGTATGTGCACTGTTTATTATCCGTGTAATTACAATTATTATTTAATTCGGAAATGTTATAAACAACATAAAAAATGTGCCCCGGAGGACCATATCAGAATCCTCCGGGGCATATTTTTCTTTCACAGTAATGTCTGTTTTATTTTTCTGCTTCCATACGAAGAACGGTGATGTGCGCCGGATTTTCGTAATCTTTCTCATATCCGTTATCGTTGTAGTACTCGTACTCAGCAACATTGTCTACAAAACCGATGCACTCCGGATGATCAAAGTCTACTTCGTCCACACACTGTCCACCTGTTGCCATCGGAATCAGGTGATCCGGACGGATGAAGAAGATCACATCAGTCAGGGCTACTTCCACATAATGATCCCCCTTCTCCAGGATCTCTTCTTCTTTTGTTCCATCTTCTTTAAATCGAACCAGTTTCATACGCTCCGGCAGATAGACGTAACGACCTTCGGCGTTCTGCTCATATACCGGTGCGATCATCATACCGTCACCCAGTAAAAGCTGATCTTCTACTTTGACCGCACGTCTGTCTTCCGGATAATCGAAAGCCAGCGGACGGAACATCATCCCGTCTCTCAAAACGGCTTTCATGTATTCGCTGTACAGATATGGCAGTAATTTATAACGCATGCCGATGATATGACGGAATCCATCGATTTTTTCAAAACGATATGCTTCCTGTACACGGGTTCCCATAGCGGAATGGTTTCTCATCAGTGGAGTGAAGATTCCCAGTTCCAGCCATCTCAGTACCAGATCTTCTGTAGTATCTACACCGAATCCACCAAGGTCAGCTCCTGTATACAGGAAACCGCACATATTCAGGGACGGCATCATTTTCAGATTCAGCAGAATGTGTGACCACCAGGACTTGTTATCTCCCTGCCAGATTCCTCCGTAACGGTGCATTCCGATATAGGAAGAACGGGAGAACATCAGGATACGTTTGTCTGGCTCCAGACGTTCAAAGGCTTCTCCTGCCGCACGGGTCATATTATATCCAAACAGGTTATGTACTCTGTCATGGCGGATCTTTTCCCCGTTCATATTATGATAAAATACTTTGTAATCTTCGGTATTATTAGACAGGCTGTGTACCAGGCCGTTGAACTCGTAGTATTTGTCCATATCCAGATTCTGCCCTTTGAATCGATCCAGTTCTTCCAGAACGTCTTTCAGACGGTCTTCGGTATAGAAGATTGCCGGCTCATTCATATCATTCCAGAATCCCTCTACGCCCTGATCCAACAGAAACTGATATTTATTTCCAAACCATTCTCTCGCTTCTTTATTCAGCATATCCGGGAACAGTGCTTTTCCCGGCCATACAGCTGCAACAAACGGAGAACCGTCTTCTTTCTTACAGAAGTATCCTTTTTCCAGACCTTCTTCATACACATCATATCCTTTTTCCTGTTTTACACCGGCATCGATGATCGGAACAAGATGGATATGTTCTTTTTTCATTTCTTCGTTAAATGCCGCAAAATCCGGGAAGGCCTCGTTATTCAGGGTAAAGTCTTTGTATCTTTCCATATAGTCGATATCCAGATACACACTGTCCAGCGGAATGTTCAGTTCTCTGTGTTTTTTCACGACCTCACGAACTTCGTCTGCACTCATATAACTCCAGCGACTCTGACCATAACCAAATGCCCATTTTGGAGCAATGTAGCTGCGGCCAACCAGATGACGGAACTGTCTTACGATATCTTTGATATCCTCACCGGTAATAATATACACATCCAGATTCCAGTCAGATGCTGTGATCACCAGCTCTTCTGAACGGGTATATCCCACATCGAAACGGATAATTCCAGGATAATCCACAAAAATACCAAAGGTTTCTTTGCCGTCTACTACCAGGAAGTTGTGTGCACCATAGAGGGAATGACGGTCTTCTTTGTGATCCGGTTCATCACTGCATTTGCTCTCATAGTACCAG
This sequence comes from Oliverpabstia sp., assembly GCF_022785585.1. NCBI lineage: Bacteria > Bacillati > Bacillota > Clostridia > Lachnospirales > Lachnospiraceae > Oliverpabstia > Oliverpabstia sp. Next base: position 4,692 of record NZ_JALFPR010000164.1, read on the forward strand.
CCCCTTTTGTTGATTCCACGAACATTTTCTCCCAGTCCATAAATCTGATCTTTGTCTTCCATGGTATAAGACAGAGTCATCGCCTGCTCATCCACAGTAAAATAAGGCAGTGCACCGTTTTCCTGTTCCGGTTTGTTTAACACGGCTTCTGTTTCAATCACGTTTCCATACACGTATCTGCGAATCATAGTTTTCTTACCTCCATAAATCTTTAGTTCTATCCCGATAACGTTCCCGCATCTTTGTTGCTGTTTCGTTACCTCTCTTTTTCTTTAGTATACAGGATATTCCATGAAAAAAATTGCCCTATTTTAACTGAAAGTTACTTTATTTTGACTTTTCCGGAATCTGTCTGCCATCCGTTGTCATCCGATAGCGATCTTTGTAAACCATCTGTGACACCGTTACCGCCTCATATCCCTCCTCTTTCAGCCGGGGATGCAGCAATTTCACCATTTCTCCGGTATTTTCTCCTTCCCCATGGAAGCGGAGAATCTCACCATCCCGGATCGTACAGGACTGCAGCAGCTGCCTGACAAGTTCACTGGCTTCATACTCTTTCCAGTCCATGCTGTCGACACTCCATGCCACCGGATAGCTTCCGCAGGCATATATCGTCCGGAGTACTTCATTATTATATTCCCCGCCGGGAATACGGAAAAATACACATGGCTCCTCTGTAACTGTTCCAATCGTCTCCCTGATCTTCCGAAGTTCCTTCCTGCACGCTTTCGCCGTCATCTGTTCCACGCATACCGCCTGTTCACCCAATCCCTGTATATCATGTCCCTGCTGACAGATCTGTATTGCCAGACTCCTGTGGTTCTCGATCCAGGACGGAGTGGCAAAAAATGTGGCAGGAATTTCCTGCTGCTGCAGAATCTGTAACATCTGTTCTGCCTGCCCCTTCCCGATTTGCGTTCCACTCAGTTCAAAGGTATAAGCTATCTGCTTTTTCCCGGTTTGCACAGAACAGATCGGCAGCTCCTGCCCGTTCACACTGGTACTTGCCGTGACAACCTTTTTCCCCACTTGTGTCCGGTAAAAAACAGACAACCCGGTGATCAGCACAAGTGCCAGGGCTCCCACACCCCACATTCCCTTTTTCATATTTTTCGTCCATTCCCCGGCATTCTCTCTTTACTATATGGACACAGGAGGCGTTATATGACTCCGTTATTCACGTAAACCACATTGGTCCGGTGAAGCAATCTTGCTCATCACAGCAGTCCTCAAAAGCTCATATAAGCACATCATATTATTCGATATCCGCAGAAATTGAAAAAGCTGTCTCCGGACATTCATCCGTGACAGCCTGTTATCCATTTTTTTATTTAACTCACGTAACTGTTCAGTACCTTCACAGTTACGAGCCAAAATGCATTTAAACGATAAAAACACGCTTTGCGAGTTTTTATCGTTATCGCGGCACTCCTCAAGGTTCCGTGCAAGCACGGACTTTGACTCGTTGCTCGCGTAAAT